>NZ_JBEZEH010000151.1:0-17931 GCF_040648775.1 Micromonospora sp. NPDC049089 | reverse complement strand
GCTCGGCCGGGCCGGGGACCCGGCCCGGCCACACCCGGACGGGTCAGCGAGCCGCCGGGCCGCCGCTGGTCTGGAGGTCGAGACCGGCGGGGCGCAGAGTGGACGGCTGGAGATATCGGTACGTCTGGACGGCGTTCACGGGCACACCGTGGAACCACCGACCGACACCAGTGCCGGTCTCAGCCGACGGCGCTGGTCATCCGGTGTACCGCCTCAATGATGAGTTCCGGTGCGGTGGCCAGGTTCAGTCGGACGTGCCCGACACCGCCGGTGCCGAACGCCAGTCCGGAGTTCAGCGCCACCCGGCCACGGTCGAGGAACACAGCGGCCGGGTCGTCGCCGAGGCCCAGGGCGCGGCAGTCCAGCCAGGCCAGATAGGTGGCCTGACCGGGCTGGTAGCGGACGGCCGGCAGGTGCTCGGCGAGCTGCGCGGCCAGGAGCCGGCGGTTGTCGTCCAGGCCGGTCAACAGGGCGTCGAGCCACTCGCCACCGTCGCGGAAGGCAGCGGTGTGGGCGATCACGCCGAGGTGGCTGGTGCTGACGCTGACCCCGAACGGGACGCGAGCGAGGTCACCGGCCGCGGCCGGGCCGGTGATCAGGAGCCCGCCGCGCAGGCCGGCGAGGTTCCACCCCTTGGAGGCGGACACCAGCGACAGGCCGTTCTCCGCGCCCTGCACCGAGAGGTACGGCACGAACCGCGCTCCCCCGGCCACCACCGGAGCGTGGATCTCGTCGGCGACCACCCGCACCCCGTGCCGTTGGGCTAGTCCGGCGACGGCGGTCAACTCGGCCGCGCTGTGCACGACACCGGTCGGGTTGTGCGGGCTGCAGAGCAGGTACGCGGCCCGCCGTCCACCGGCACGAGTCCGCCGGAACGCATCCTCCAGGGCTGCGAGGTCGATCCGCAGGTCCTCGCCGAGCGGCGCCTCCACGATCCGGCGGCCGGCGTGCGCCACGGACTCGTAGAACGGCGGGTAGACCGGGCAGTTGACGATCACCGCGTCCCCCGGCTCGGTGACCAGTCGCAGCGCCTCGACGACGCCGTGCATGACGTCGGGCACCAGCGCGGTGCGCTCCACGGCCAGCCCGTCCCAACCCCACCGCCGCGCGGCGAACTCGGCCACCGCCTGCGGGTACGCCGTTCCGGCGGGGTAGCCGGTGTCGCCGCGCGCGACGGCGTCGGTGATTGCCCGTGCGACCGGCTCGGCCAGGGGCACGTCCATCTCGGCCACCCAGAGCGGCAGCACGTCGTCGGGGTACTCCCGCCACTTGAGGCTCGTCCGCTGCCGAAGCTGCTCGATCGTGAGCTGGCGGAGGGGATTGACCGCGGTTCGGGCACCACTGAGCAGGCCACTCATGTCCCCACCCTATTCCTTGCCTCCAGCCGACGCTCGGGGTCACCGTTGATGTGTCCACTGTGGTTGTTTCGGAAGGATTTCCGGAGACCGCTTTAGCATTTACCAGCGTCTTTGTGTTTGCAATCCGCGTGCCGCTCGGAATCAACGCCGAAAGATTGCTGCGAGTTGCCAGTTCATCACCTAGGCTCCCGAATGCCCACATCGACGGCCCGCCCTCACGCCGTGCCAGCCACCGACCTTGCACGCCGGCCATCGCAACCCTCGACGCCGATTGGAGTGTTCGATGACCTGGCGTCCAACCATTGCCGCACTGGCCGGCCTGTGCCTGGCGGTCAGCGCCACCCCCCTGCCCGCCGGTGCTGCCGTCGCCGCCGCGCACGTCAGCGCTCACGCCGCGCTCGCCGGTCCGCCCGGCGCACCGCCCGGGGCCTGCCCGACGGGGGGCAGTTACGGCTCGCCGCTGCCGGCCAGCACCGTGACGGCCCCGCGAATCCAGGGCGGGTTCACGTTCCTCGAAGGGCCGGTCTGGGTCGCCGACGGCGGCTACCTGCTGTTCTCCGACATGACCGCCGGCACCGGGCCGTACAACGTCCAGCCGTCGACGATCCGCCGGTTCACCGCGCCCGCCACCTTCGACACGTTCATCACCAACGCCGGCAGCAACGGCCTGGCGCTCAGCGCCGACGCCCAGCAGCTCGTCGCGGCCACCCACGACCAGCGGAGCGTGTCGTCGTACCGGCTGAGCGACCGGGCCCGCAGCACCGTCGCGCCCAACTACCAGGGCCGGGCGTTCAACTCGCCGAACGACGTCGCGGTCCGTTCCGACGGCGTCGTCTACTTCACCGACCCCAACTTTCAGCGCGGCAACCGCCCCGACCAGATGAGCGGGCGCACCAGCGTCTTCCGCGTCTCCAACGGGCAGGTGTCGCTGGTCGACGACCGGTTGCGCCAACCCAACGGCATCTCGCTCTCACCGGACGGGACGGCGTTGTACGTGGGTGCCTACTCGGAGAACAAGATCTACAAGTACGCGGTGCAGCCCGACGGCAGCATCGGGGCCCGCAGCGTCTTCGTGAACTACATCGGCGGCCCGGACGGCGGCACGATCGACTGCGCCGGCAACGTGTACTGGACCTCGGGTGGGGACTCCCTGGTCCACGTCTACTCCCCCGCGGGCACCGAGCTCGGCACGATCCGGTCCGGCAACTCCGGCACGACCAATGTGGCGTTCGGCGGCCCCGACCGGCAGACCCTCTTCGTCACGTCGGGCCGCTGGGGTGACTCCGGGCTGTACAGCGTGCGGCTCAACGTCCCCGGATATCCGTACTGACCAATGGTTGGGCGGCGCGCCGCTCTCGTCGTAGCCCGACGCGGCGGCGCGCTATCCGGCGGTCGCGGCGATGAACACCACCGCCCCGACCACCACCAGCGCGGCGGCCAGGAACGTCTGCCGGCGGGCCCGGCGCAATGCCTCCCTGACCTGCCAGGCGTGCGCCGTGGCGAGCAGCCAGCGCAGGTACGGGTCGGTCCGGGCGATGTTGCGGCGCGCAGTGGCGAGCCCCGCCCGGAGGGCGGCCCGCTCCTGCGGCGCAGCCGTCGACAGGCGGCAGGTGATCTCCGCGGCGATCAGGCGATGACGCAGCAGACCGTCGACGTCGTCCGCGTACCCGCCGAAGTGGTACCAGGGCTCGGCCTCCAGCCGCTCGCGCAGGCCGCGCAGCTCCGGCCCGGTGAACGTCGCCGGCGTGGTCATCGGCGGTACGAGCACCTCGCTGGTCCGCCAGATGGCCCAGGCCACGCCGAGCAGCGTCACCAGCAGGCCGCCGCCTGCCCACGCCGCGTGAGCCCAGTCGGTAACCTTGCCGGCGGCGATCAGCGGGCCGCCGCCGAGCAGCAGCGCGCCCACCGCGCCGGCCGAGGAGATGATCCACCGCGCCGCCGCCCGACTGTCCGCGACCGAGTCCAACGGGGACGGCAGCACGTCCAACCCCGCGCCGGTCGTCGGCGACTCCCCGGTCATCGACTGTCGTCGCGGAAGACGACGCCCAACGGGCCGTTCTCGTCGTCGGGCAGATCGGTGTACGGCACCCAGCGCTGCCCGTCGAAGACCTCCAGCTCGCCGCTGTCGTTGATCCGCACGGCGTTGACGTACGCGAGCTCCTCAGGATCGTCAGCCATGGATACAGTATCGGTCAGCCCGGCAATCCATCCCGGCATCGGGTCGTCCGCCGGGCGACCGCAGGGGGCCCTTCGTGATCCGGTTGACAGTCAGCGCGACCGACGTGGTCCTGGTCGTTGGCGGCGACCGACGCCGGTACCCGGTGGGCCCAGGCGATCAACGCACGGCCGACCTGCTCTGGCGGCTGCGCGGCGGCCCCTCGGTGGAACTGTCGTACGAGGTCGGCGTCGCGCTCGGCCGCCGTTTCCTCGACGCCCCCGGCGCGGCCCTGCGCGCTGAACTGGCCCGCCCCGGTCGGCACCGGCTCGGCATCGAGGTCGTCGGCCCGGCCCTGGCCGACCTGCCCTGGGAGACGCTGGTGCTGCCCGGCGAGGAACTGCCGTTGGCGCTGCGACCCGACGTCGACGTCTGCCGGACCGGCGACGACACCCCGGCACCCACGGTCCGGGTGGACGGCCCACTGCGGATGCTCGCGGCGATCGCGAGCCCGGACGACTCGACCCAGCCGCTGCTGGACCACGAGCGGGAACTCGGGCGGATCCTCGGCGCTGTGGAACCCGGGCATCGGCACGGGGTGCGGGTCCGCGTCCTGGAGTGGGGCAGCGCCGCCGCGATCCGGGCCGCCCTCGCCGAGGAACCGTTCCACGTCCTGCACGTCTCCAGCCACGCGCGTCCCGGCGCGCTGCTGCTGGAGACCCCCACCGGCGCGGAGGACCGTGTGGACGCCGCGCGGTTCCTGGCCGAGGTGCTGCCGCCTGGCCGGACCGTGCCCTTGATCGTGCTGGCCGGCTGCTCGACAGCCCGCCAGGATCAACGGGACCTGCCCGGGCTGGCCGGCGCGCTGCTGACCCACGGCGCGCCGGCGGTGTTGGCGATGAACGGGACGGTCAGCGACGGGTACACCATCGACTTCTGCGCTCGGCTCTACGAGCGGTTGGCCGCCCGCAGCGAGCCGGAGCTGCTGGCGGAGGTCTCCGCCGTACGCCGCGAGCTGGCCCCGACCGCCGCCGAGTGGTGGATGCCGACGCTGTTCCTGGCCGACCCCGGGCTGCGGCTGGCCGGCGGACGGGACGGCGCTGCCATTGCCGCCCCGCCGGGTCAGTCGATCGTCGGGGACGGCGTGGTGCGTGCGCCCACTGACTTCGTGGGCCGCCGGGAGATCCTGCGTCGGCTGTCCCGGGGAAAGCTTCGGGTGCTCGTCCACGGCATCGGTGGGATCGGCAAGACGAGTCTCGCCGCGGAACTCGCGCGGCGGTTGCGCGACGCGGGTGGCATCGTCGTGGCGACCCACGGCGACGCCACCGTCGACGCGATCCTCGACGAGCTGCGCCGCCAGGTGGAGAGCAGCTGCGCCGATGCGGCCCCTGACGACCCGCTGCGGCGATGGCTCGTCGCCCTCGCCCAGCCGGGCCAGGACTGGCGGCGACGGTTGGACGCTATCGGCACCGACGGCCCGCCGCTGCTGCTCGTCCTCGACAACGCCGAGGACGCCCTGGACGCCGAGCACCGGTTGGCCGACGCGGACCTGGCCGCGTTCCTCGCCGCCTGGGCGTCCCACCACGAGCTGGTCGTGACCAGCCGGCACCCGTTCCCGGTCGCCGGTCTGGAAGCCTGTCACCTCGGTCCGCTCTCCTGGCAGGAGACCCGCAAGCTGCTGTGGCGGCTGCCGGGCGTGGGCCAGCTGGCGTCGGCGGAACAGCAACGGATGTGGCACCGGCTGGGTGGCCACCCGCGCGCGCTGGAATACCTCGACGGCCTGCTGCGCGGCGGCAACACCCGATCCGACGAGGTCGCCGGCCGACTGGCCGCGGCCGGCGGTGGCCGGGACGCCGCGCCGGCCGAGGTCGGCACGCCGCTGGCCGAGGCCGGGGCGCTGGCCGCCGAGGATGTGCTGCTGCCCCGGCTGCTCGCCCGCCTGGAGGCCGTCCCGGCGGCCCGTCGGTTGCTGCTCGGCGCGGCGGTGTACCGCACTCCGGCGGACCGGACCGGGCTCGCCTGGCAGCTCGCCGACCCGGCCGACGGCGACGAACCACCACCGGAACCGGCGGGGCTGGACGAGGCGGTCGAGGCGCTGTCGCAGCTGGGGCTGCTCGCCCCGGTCGCCGGGGGCCACCTGGTGCACCGGTGGACGGCGGCGAGCCTGCAGCGGATCGCCGGCCGCGACGCGGTGGTCGACGCGCACCGCCGGGCGGGCCGTTACTGGGGCTGGCGGGCCCGGTCCAGCACCGACCAGCACGACTTCATCCGCCGGGCCGTCGAGGCGCGGTACCACCACCTGGCGGCGGGTGACACCGACGAGGTCGTCACCTACTCCGAGCTGGCCTGCCAGGAGTTGCACGCGGCCGGGCACTGGGCCTGGGAGGAGAAGATCTGGCGGGAACTGCTGCCGCTGGCATCCCCGGGCTCGGCGCGTTTCGCGAGCTTCCTCAAGGGACTCGGAGACGTGCACCTCAGCCGGGGTGAGTACGCGCAGGCGACGCAGCGTTACGAGGCGGCGCTTGCCGTCTACCGGGATCTCGGCGACGACAGCGGGGTCGGCAAGCTCCTGCACCAGTTGGGCCTGGTCGCCGACAACCGGGGCGACCGGGCGAGCGCGGACCGGCTGTTCCAGGAGGCGTTGACGATCCTGAGCGGGCTCGGCGACCGCTCGGCGGTCTCCCGGACCCTGCACCAGCTCGCCGGGATCGCCCGCGGCAACGGCGACGCCGAGCTGGCCATGTCGCGTTACCTGGAGGAGCTGGCGATCGCCCGGGACCTCGACGACCTGGAGGGGATCGCGGCGAGCCACCACCAGATCGGCGTACTCGCCTTCGAGGCCCGGGACTTCGTGAAGGCGGAGCGGTGCGTCCAGGTGGCGATCACCAGCTACGGACGGTTGGGCGTCCGGGTCCAGCAGGGCAGCGGGCTGGTGATGCTCGGACGCATCGCCCTCGCCGAGTTCGCGTACGAGACCGCCGAGGAGCGGGTCCGCGCCGCCCTGAAGATCTTCGAGGAGGTCGGCAGCAACGGTCACATCGCGGAGTGCTCGCTGTTGCTCGGTCACCTCGCCCGCGACCTCGACGACCTCGCTTTCGCCGAGAGCTGCTACGCCCGCGCCCGGACGATCGTCGCGGCCCTCGGCGAGGACCCGCTGCTACGCCGCTGCGACGAACTGCTCGGCGGCGTCCGAACCGTCCTCGGCCGGGCTGCCGAGGCGGTGCCGCACACAGTGAACGCGATCGGCGGGGACGACCAGCCGCCGGTCCAGGCAGCCCTGGAATGGCTGGCCGTGCAACGCCTGGAACTGGGCGCGCACGCCTTCTCCGCCCTGCTGTCCCGGCACCTCGACCGGCGGCAGGCGGCGCAGCGGGCCGAGTGGGTCGAGGCGTACCTGCGGTTCCGGTTCGACGCTTCCCACCCGACGCCGCTGGGCAGTGGCTACGTCCTGCGCGCCATCGCCGCCGCCCGGGCCGGTGAGTTCGGTACCGCCCGGATGTGCCTGCTGCGGGCGTTGCCGATCTGCGCCGCCGCCGGCTACCAGGCGGGGGTCGCCAAGTGCCACGAGGACCTCGGCCGGGCAGCCCTGGAGACCCGCCGGCTGACCGAGGCGCGGTCCCGCTACGAGCAGGCGTTGCAGGTCTATCGCGTGCTGCGCCACGAGCCCAACCAGGCCATCGTCCTGCACCAGCTCGGCCGGGTCGGCGAGGAGCAGGAGGATCTCGCCGGCGCGGACGCGTTCTACCGTCGCTCCATCGCGATCAAGAAACGGCTCGGGAACCTGTCGGGCGTCTCCAACAGCACCTTCCACCTCGGCAGAGTGGCCGGCCTGCGCGGCGACCGGGCCCTGGCCGAGCGGTGCTACCGGACCTGCCTGCGGATCGACCGCGAGCAGGGCAACTGGGAGGCGGTGGCACTGGACCAGGTGGCGCTCGGGCAGCTGCGCGTCGAGCAGGGCCACCCGGCGGAGGGCATCCCGCTGATCGTCGAGGCGCTGAGCATCGACCGGCAGATCGGGTCGGCGAACGCGGCGCTCGACCTCAACGCACTGCGCGAACTGCGGGCCAGGCTCGGCGACGAGGTGTTCGCGGCCATCCTCACCGACGCCTTCGGCGCGGCCAGCGCCGCCGAGGTGCTCGACCTGATCGCGGTGCTACCGACCGCGGACGAGCCAACCTGACCCAGCCGACCACCCGTACACTCGGCTGATGGGGAACCGCCCGCGGCACCGAGGTCGATAGACCGATGGGGGCGTCGACCGCAGACACCGCGATCTTCGATTTCGACGGTGTGCTGCTGCGCGGGGACGCATTCGGGCTGTTCCTGCGACGCACTGCTTTCGCGGGTGCCCGGCTGCCGCTCGCCGTCGCCGCGCTCGTTCTCCTCGCGCCCATCGCCGCCCTCCCCGCCCTCCGTCCGTGGGCGGCGCGGTGGGTCAGCCGGATCGGCCTGGTGGGCCGCAACGCGGACGAGTTGCGGGCAGAGCTGGAACGCTTCGGTGCGAACCTCGGTGCGGAACCCGGGCGGATGATCGAGCCCGGTCTGCGGATGATCCGTACCCACCTCGCCGCCGGCGACCGGGTCATCGTGGTGACCGCGTGCGAGCACACCCTGGCGCGCGCCGTGCTCGACGCGATCGGCCTCGCCGAGGTCGAGCTTCTGGCCTCGCGCATTCGCGGGCCGAAACTGATAGTGCACAACCACGGGGCGACCAAGATGGCGCAGCTCGCCGACCAGGGGGTGACGCCACCGTGGCGGGCGGCCTACAGCGACTCCCTGTCGGATCTGCCCATCCTCGACGCCGCCGAGCAGCCAGTGCTGGTCAACGCGACAACGCGTCAGGTCGCCCGGGCGCGGCGGCTCCTCGGCGCCCGGCTGACGACTGTCACCTGGTTGGGTGGCCAGGGCCCGGCGCACCCACATCACACCGCTGGAGGCGCCCGCCGATGAGGGGCCGCTACGACAACCTGACCCGCATCCGTGCTCTCGACCCGGAGCGCGACCACCTGGTCATCTACCAGACCATGCTGCGCTACGAGTTTCCGTGGGACATGAAGCTCGGGCTCAACCTCGCCTTCAACCGGTCGTTCTCCATCCCCGCCATCGCCGCCGTGCACACCGCCACCGGGGAGCTGACCGAACGCACCCAGAAGCGCATCGACGACACCGGTCTGCTGATGTACGAGATGGTGCTCAACGGCTTCGACCAGCCTCGGGGCCGCGAGGCGTTGCGGCGCGTCAACCAGATCCACCGCCCGTACGACATCAGCAACGACGACTTCCGCTACGTCCTCGGCTGCCTGGTCGTGATCCCCACCCGGTGGTTGCAGGAGTACGGCTGGCGCCCACCCTGCTGCCACGAACGTCACGCCACGTACCTGTTCTACCGGGAACTCGGCCGACGGATGGGCATCACCGACATCCCGGGGTCGTACGGCGAGTTCGAGACCTGGTTCGACGCGTACGACGCAGCTCACCTGCAACCCAACGACGACGCGGCGGCCATCGAACGCGCCACCCGCATGCTGATGCTCACCCGGATCCCCCGGACGCTCGCCCCACTGGGAAACGCCCTGGTCAGCGCCCTGTATGACGCGCCGCTGCGGCGCGCAACACGGGTCGACACGCCGACCTGGCCGGTCCGGGCGGGTGTGCACCTGGCCCTGCGGACGCGCTCGCTGTCGCAGCGGTGGTTCGGGGCACCACCGGCGACCGCGTTGTTCGCCGACGGGATCACCACCAAGAGCTACCCCGACGGGTACGAAATTAGCCAGCTCGGCCCCCACCACGACCGCGTGCGCGAGTAGCACGTCGTAGTGCCGGCGTCGCCGGCTCGGACGCGCGCCGGGCCCTACGCCACCTGTACGAGGTCACAGCGGCGACCGGCGTGAGAGTGCGGCCGGTCCGCCGACCGTCCGTTAAGGACAACCGGCGGACCGACTCTCAGCGGACGTCTGTGGTGGTCCAGCGTGGGGAGGCGTTGGTGACCGGGACGGTGTCGCCGACCAGCGTCGTCAGCGCCTGGGCGTCCCGCCGCGCACTCGTGCCGACCCACAGCTCGACGACGCCCGGCTCCACCACCCGGGTGAACGTGCGGTCGGAGAAGGCCAGACGGGTGGTGGGCACCGTCAGCTCGACAGTGACGGACTGGCCCGGTTCCAGATGGACCCGCCGGTAGCCGAGCAGCTGCGCCACCGGCCGGGTCACCGAGGCGACCACATCGCGACCGTAGAGCTGGAGCACCTCGTCGCCAGCGACCGCGCCGGTGTTCGTCACCCGCACGGTCACCTCCACCGCCCCGCTGGTGGGCGTCGTGCTGGGCACGGTGAGCTCGCTGTAGGCGAATGTCGTGTAGGACAGGCCGTGGCCGAACGGCGCCACGGGCGTCGCCGGCAGGTTGGTCACCTCGTTGCCCGTACCGAGAGTGGGGTGCAGGTAGGAGTACGGCTGCGCGCCGGCCGACCGGGGCAGGCTGACCGGCAGCCGGCCCGACGGGTTGACCCGCCCGGAGAGCACCCCCGCGATCGCCCCGGCGCCCTCCTCGCCCGGGAAGAACGCCTGCACCACCGCCGCGCAGCGCGCGAGCGCCCAGCCGACCGCGTACGGCCGGCCGGTGACCAGCACGAGGACGACCGGTGTGCCGGTTGCCAACACCGCCTCGACCAGTTGGCGCTGGACGCCGGGCAGCTCCAGGTCCTCCCGGTCGCAGCCCTCGCCGACCGTGCCGCGTCCGAAGAGGCCGGCATGGTCTCCGACGACCAAAACGGCCACGTCCGCGCCGGAGGCTGTGGCGACGGCCTCGTCGAAGCCGGACCGGTCGTCGTCGTCCACGTCGCAGCCGCGTGCCCAGGTGACGAGGTCGCCACCGAACTCGGCCCGCACGGCGTCGAGCACGGTCGGCACGTCGATGCCGGTCTCCACGCCAGGGTGCTGGACGAGGACGTGGTTGAGGAATGAGTAGCACCCGAAGAGCGCGCTCTGCCGGTCGGCGTTCGGGCCGATGAGGGCCACCCGTCGCCCCGCGGGCAGCGGCAGCGCGTCCCGGTTGGCGACCAGCACGATCGATTCCTCGGCGAGCCGACGGGCGATCGACCGGTGCTCGGGCGAGTCGAGATCGATCGTCTGGGGCGGCTCGTCGTCGAAGGTCGCGTCGAGCAGACCCAGGTCCCGCTTCTGGCGCAGCACCCGCAGCACCGCGCGGTCGATCAGCGCCTCGTCGAGCTTGCCCGCCCGTACCGACTCCCCCAGGGTCAGGTAGGCGTCGCCGGTGGGCAGTTCGACGTCGAGACCGGCGGTCAACGCCTGCCCGGCCGCGTCGGCGTGATCGCTCGCCACATGGTGCAGCAGGTTCAGGAACGCGACCCCGTAGTAGTCGGCCACCACAGTGCCGTCGAAGCCCCACTGGTCGCGCAGGATGCCGGTCAGCATCGTCGGGTCGGCGGCGACCGGCACCCCGTCGATCTCGGTGTACGAGTGCATGACGCTGCGCGCGTCGCCGTCGAGGATCGCCATCTCGAACGGGGGCAGCAGCACGTCGGCCAGTTCCCGGCGGCCGATGTGCACCGGGGCGAAGTTACGCCCGGCGCGCGAGGCGGAGTAGCCGGCGAAGTGCTTGAGGGTGGCGTGCACCCCCTGCGACTGCAGGCCGCGCACGTACGACGTGCCGATGGTGCCGACCAGGTACGGGTCTTCGGCGACGCACTCGTCGACCCGACCCCAGCGGGGGTCACGGATCACGTCGAGCACCGGAGAGAGCCCCTGGTGCACGCCCAGGGCCCGCATCGAGGCGCCGATCGCCGCGGCCATCTCGGTGACCAGTTCGGGGTTGAACGCGGCACCCCAGGCCAGCGGGGTGGGGAACGTGGCCGCCTTCCACGCGGACAGTCCGGTGAGGCACTCCTCGTGCACGATCGCCGGGATGCCGAGCCGGGTGCCGGTAACCAGGTCCCGCTGGAACTTCCACAACCAGGACGCGCGTTGCGCCGCGTCCAGTGGGCGGGTCCCGTAGGCGCGGGTGAGGTGGCCGAGCCCGTGCCGGGAGAAGTCCTCGAGCTTGGAGGCGTCGCCGAACTCGCCCTGCAACGGTGCGACCGCCTCGCCGTCCTCCTTCTCCCAGAAGCCGACGAGCTGGGCGATCTTCTCCTCGATCGTCATCCGGCCGAGGAGTTCGCGTACGCGGGCCTCGCCGTCGTGCCCGTCCGGTCGTCCGTGCTCCGGACCGGCCTGGGCCGGCACCGGCCCGTCCACCACCGCGTGGACCTCAGTCATGCTGTGCCTTCCTGTGGTTGTGCTCGTACCGCTGCCGCTCAGCCCTTGACCGCACCCTGCAGGCCACCGACGATCTGTTTCTCCGCGAGCGTGAAGAAGAGCAGCGCCGGCAGCATTGCCAGCGAGGTGAAGGCGAGTACGCCTGCCGTGTCGGTCGTGTACTGGCTGGAGAAGTTCTGCACGCCCAGCGGCAGGGTGTGCAGGTTGACGTCGCTGAGGACGAGCAGCGGCAACAGGAACGAGTTCCAGCTCGCCACGAACGCCAGGACGCCAACGGTGACGAGCGCGGGCCGCGACAGCGGCATCGCGACGCGCCAGAGGAAGCCGAGCCGACTCGCACCATCGATCGCGGCGGCGTCCTCCAACTCTCGCGGAATGGCGGAGAGGAAGGGGCGCAGGATCACGATCGTCAGCGGCAGTGAGAAGGCGACCTGCGGCAGGATCACCGCGTAGTACGAGTTGATCAGGTTCAGGTCACGCAGCATGAGGTAGAGCGGCAGGATCGCCGCCCCGGCCGGAAACAGCAGGCCGAGGGTGAAGAAGGTGTAGAGCCCTTCTCGCCCGCGGAACCGGTAGCGGGCCAGCACGAACGCGGCGGCCAGGCCGAGCACGACGACGGCGAGCGTGGTGCCGAGGGCGATGACCGCGCTGTTGAACGCCTGTTGCCAGAAGTTGCTCTGGGTCAGCACCCGGGAGTAGTTGTCCCAGACGAACGGGTCGGGCAGGCCGGCCGGGTTGGCGACGATCTGCGGGGTGGTGCGGAAACCGCCGATGACCACGTAGATGACCGGGGCGATCGACACCGCCGCGATCGCGAGGGCGAGCGCGTAGGTGAGCGGCGTGCCCCAGGAGACCTGGCGGCGTCCGGTGGACGGGGGGAGAACCGAGTTCACGGCCATCGTCACTTCGCCCTTCCGGTGATGGCGCCCTCGATGTCGCGGCGGAGCAGGAACCGCTGGAACAGCAGCGCCGCCACGAAGGAGATGACGAAGAGGATTACCGCCACGGCGTTGCCGTAGCCCCAGAGCCGGGCGAAGAACCCGTTGTCCACCATGTACGTCGCCATGGTGGCCGACGCGCCGAGGGACCGCACCGCGGGCACCGAGGTCACCCAGATCATGTCGAAGATCTGCAGCGAGCCGATCATGGACAGGAACATCCAGATCCGGATCGTCGGGCCGAGCAGCGGAATCGTGACGTGCCGTTGGATCTGCCACCAGCTCGCGCCGTCGATGGCGGCGGCCTCGGTCAGCTCGTCGGGCACATTGGACAGCCCGGCGAGGAGCAGGATGATGGCGAAGCCGACGTATTTCCAGGTGAGAACGGCCAACAGGGTCCAGATGACCACGTCCAGGTCCGCCAACCAGGCCTGCACCAGGCCGCCCATTCCCAGGGACCGCAGCAGCGCGTCGACGGTGCCGTCTCCGGTGAGGAGCAACTTCCACATGATGCCGACCGTGACCTCGGCCAGCACGTACGGCACGAACACCAGGAGGCGGAACACGGACCGCCCACGGAAGCGACGGTTGAGCAGCAGGGCGACGCCCAGAGCGATCGGTCCCTGGATCAGCAGCGACCCGAACACGATGATGGCGTTGTTGCGCAACGCGTCGAGGAAGATCGGATCCTGGAAGGCGAGGGTGTAGTTCCGCAGACCGACGAACTCGGTGGGCGGCCCGACCCCGCGCCACCGGAACAGGCTGTAGTAGACCGCGAAGCCCATCGGCACCAGCACGAACATCACGTAGATGGCGACGGCCGGCGCGGTCAGCCCGATGATCTCGTACCACTTGCGGCGGTTGTCGGCTCGGCGGGCGGAATCGCGCTCGGCCCGGCGGGGGCCCGCCGGCGACGCGGAAGCGCCGCCGGCGGGCATACGGATCTGGTTGGCGGAGGTCACTTGCTTGCGGCCGCCTTCATTGCCGAGACGACCTTCTCAGGCGTCCCATTGCCGGCGAAGATGGTGACGATCGCGTCGTTCATCGCGTTACCGATGGTGCTGCCGTAAGCCGTGTCCAACCAGAGCTGGACGTAGCTCGCCCCGGAGGTGGCCTCCAGGATGGACTTCAGCGCGGGGTCCTTGACGGCGTCCGCCGCGCCCTTGGCCACAGGCAGGCCCGTGCCGGTCTCGGCGTAGCCCTTCTGCACCTCGGGGCTCACGATGTACTTGAGGAACTCGACGCACTCGGACGGGGCGTTCTTGGAGCAGGAGAATCCGTCACCACCGCCGAGGGCAGCCTTCGGGTCACCCGGGGAACCGCTGATCGCCGGCACTGGGAACCAGCCGAGGAACGACGCGAGCTTCGTCTTGTCCGTGGCGACGGTGTCCAGCGTGCCGCGGTTCCAGTCACCCATGAGCTCCATCGCGGCCTTGCCGTTGGCGAGCATGCCGTTGGCGCTGGTCGGATCGTTCTGGCCCGGCGTGGCGATGAAGTTGGGCTGGAACGGCTTGGTGTCGATGAACGCCTTCAGGTCCTGGCCGGCCTTCACGAAGCACGGATCGTCGAAGGTCTTCTCCGCGGACGCCTTCTTGAGGGTGTCGACCGAGCAGGCGCGCAGCGCCATGTTGTACCACCAGTGCGCGGCCGGCCACTTGTCACCGGCACCCACGGCGATCGGAATGACGTTGATCGCCTTGAGCTTGGTGACCGCGGCGTTGAGCTCCTCGAAGTTGGTCGGCGGAGCCGCGATGCCCGCTCGCGCGAACATCTCCTTGTTGTACCAGACGCCCTCAATGCCCATCCGGAACGGAAGGCCGTACTGCTTGCCCTTGACCTGCCAGATCTCTGCGGCACTGCCGATGTCGCCGACCTCGGTCTTGACCTGGTCGGTGATCTCCTTGAGGTAGTCGGCCTCCACCTGCTCGGCCATCTCGCCGCCACCCCAGGCCTGGAAGATGTCCGGCGGGTCGCTGCTCAGCAGCGCGGCAGGGAGCCGGGTGCGCTGGAGTTGGTTCGTCTCGATCGCCTCGATCTCGATCTTGACGGTGGGGTGGAGTGCGGAGAAGTCCTTGGCGACCTTCTCCCAGTAGGTCTTGCCGGGCCCGTCCTGTGAGGCGTTGTGCCACCAGGTCAGGGTCACCGGGTCCTTGTACAGCTCGTTCTGAGGGGCCGCCTCTTCGCCTCCACCGCCACAGCCGGCGGTAACGAGAACACTTGTCATCAACAGTGCCAGGACGGCACTTGCACGCCGCTTCGTTGCCATAGATGTCTCCTCGACTGCTCAGTCGCGGTACTCGGCCTGCGGCGAAGTTTTACAGTCATGTAACTTGATGTCAATCGGTATCGATAACGTTTTCGAGTCGGTGACACCGCGGCGGCAGCAGGGCCCTATCATCATCGACGTGGTGTTTCAGCAGCGCGTCAAGATGTCGGATGTGGCACGTACTGCCGGCGTCTCGGTCGCAACCGTGTCGAAGGTCGTCAACGGCCGCTACGGCGTGGCCCAGGCAACAGTGGAGCGAGTCCAGCAGGTCATCCACGAGCTCGGCTACGAGGCGAGCCTGGGGGCGCAGAGCCTGCGCAGCCACCGCACCAACGTGCTCGGCATCCTGGTCGCCGAGTTCGAGCCGTTCTCGACCGAGCTGCTCAAGGGGGCGTCGCAGGAGGTCGCCGGGAGCGGATACCAGCTACTTGCCTACTCCAGCGGTGACGGCGAGGGCGCCGCCGTGGGGTGGGAGCGGCGCTCGCTCGCCCGACTCTCCGGCACACTCATCGACGGCGCCGTGATCGTCACGCCGACAGTGGTCGAGACCGAACACAGCTTCCACGTCGTGGCCGTCGACCCCCACACAGGGCCGTCCGACCTGCCCACCGTCGACTCGGACAACTTCGCCGGCGCCGTACTGGCGACCAACTACCTGCTGTCCCTCGGCCACACCCGCATCGGGCACATCAGTGGACGCACCGACCTGAAGTCCGCCCAGCTGCGCGAGGCCGGCTTCCGCAGTGCGATGGCCGAAGCCGGCGTGCCGGTGGACGAGCGGCTCGTCCGCGTCGGCGGGTTCCGGATCGAGAGCGCCGCCGGCACGGCCGCGGAGCTGCTCGCCCTCACCGACCGACCGAGCGCGATCTTCGCGGGTAACGACCTCTCCGCGATCTCCACGATGACCGTGGCCCGCGACATGGGCCTGTCGGTGCCCGACGACCTGTCAGTGATCGGCTTCGACAACGTCCCGGAGTCGGCGCTGGTCAACCCGCCGCTGACGACCATCATGCAGCCGCTGCAACGAATGGGCGCCGAGGCGTTGCGCCTCCTCGTCGACCTGATCGCCGGCGTCGACCGCGACACCCACATCCGACTCCCCACCGAGCTGGTCATCCGCTCCTCCTGCCGCCCGCTGCGCTGACTGTGAGGCTGGCCGGGTCGGCGCAGGACCCCGGCCCTCGCCGCGTTACGTGGGGGAACGCGACAGGGTGGCGGAACGTGAATCTCACCTAAGCCGACAATTCCTCCCCTAAGTTCGGTGCGCAGGACGCCGCCGAACCGGGGAGAGATGTGGACAGCTATCCGGCGATCGAGGATCACGGGCTCATCGGCGACCTGCAGACCGCCGCGCTGGTGACGTGCGACGGGACCGTCGACTGGTTCTGCGCGCCGCGGTTCGACTCACCGAGCATCTTCGCCGCCCTGCTCGACAAGGAAAAGGGCGGCTACTTCCAGATCGCGCCGCACGACGTGCGGTACGTGACCAAACAGCTCTACCTCCCCGGCACACCCATCCTGATCACCCGGTTCATCAGCGCCGACGGGGTGGCCGAGGTAATGGACTTCATGCCGGTCACCGGCGAGCGGGCCACCGACGCGCATCGGCTGGTCCGGACCGTCACCATGGTCCGCGGCAGCATGCGCTTCCGGGTGGAGTGCCGCCCACGGTTCGACTACGCCCGCGAAGAGCATCAGCTTGAGCGCCACCACAACGGCTACGTCTTCCGCAGCCGGTCGGCGGCGCTGACGTTCAACCCGGTCGACCCGGTACGGCGGTTGATCTCCGAACAGGGTGACGTCCACCTTGAGGGCGGCGACCTGGTCGCGTACGGCACGCTGAACGAGGGAGACACCGGCGGGGTGGTCCTGGAGACGGGTGGGGCCGAACCGCGCATCTTCGCGCCGGAAGAGATCCAGGGCATGTTCGAGTGGACCCGGGACTACTGGCGGCGCTGGCTCGAACGTTCCCGCTACACCGGCCGGTGGCGGGAGATGGTCGAGCGCTCGGCCATCACGCTCAAACTCATGACGTACGCGCCGACCGGTGCGATGATCGCCGCGCCCACCACCGCGCTGCCCGAGCTGGTCGGCGGCACCCGCAACTGGGACTACCGCTACACCTGGGTACGCGACACGTCGTTCTCGGTGCACGCACTGCTCGGCCTCGGCTTCACCGAGGAGGTCAGCCGGTACATGAACTGGCTGGACGAGCGAATCCGCGAGGCCGGCGACCACCAGGACCCGTTGAAGATCATGTACCGGGTGGACGGCTCCTCCGACCTGCACGAGGAGGTTCTGGACCATCTGGAGGGCTATCGAGGCTCCCGGCCGGTACGGATCGGCAACGGCGCCGCCGACCAGCTCCAGCTCGACATCCACGGCGAGGCCCTCTATGCCATGCACCTCGCCGACGAGCAGGGCATCCGCGTCTCGCACCAGGTGTGGAAGAGCACCGTCCGACTGGTCGACTGGCTCTGCCACAACTGGGACCAACCCGACGCCGGCATCTGGGAGAGCCGCCACCACCCCCGCAACTACACCTTCGGTCGGGTGATGTCCTGGGTCGCGCTGGACCGGGCCATTCGGCTGGCCACCCGCACCGGTCGCCCCGGGGACATGGCCTGCTGGACCGACCAGCGCAACCGCATCTACAACCAGGTCATGGAGCGCGGATACGACCGGGCCCGCGGCACTTTCGTGCAGGCGTACGACGAGAACGTGCTGGACGCGGCACTGCTCGCCATGCCGGCGGTCGGTTTCGTCACGCCGAGCGACCCGCTGTGGCAGTCCACCCTGCTGGCGATCGAGCGTGAACTGGTCTCCGACAGCTTGGTCCACCGGTACGACCCGGTCCACTCCCCCGACGGCCTCCCGGGCCACGAGGGCACCTTCAACATGTGCACCTTCTGGTACGTCGAGGCGCTGGCCCGTTCCGGCCGCCTC
>NZ_JBEZEH010000150.1:2829-17968 GCF_040648775.1 Micromonospora sp. NPDC049089 | reverse complement strand
GTCGCCGCCACCACCGGCGGCGGCGACGGCGAGCATCGCCCGGAGCGCGTAGTCGCTGCGCGCGGAGACGAACACGTCACTGACCAGCCTGGTCCAGTACGCCCCAACGGCGCCGGATCGCCTTGTCCGCAGCGCCGAACGCGGTGTCTACGAGGAGTCCGACGACCAGGATGACGATCATGATGGCCATCAGCCGTTCCGCGTCCGAGAAATCTCTCGCGTAGGTGAGCTGTGCGCCGATCGACGTTCGCGCGGCGATGACCACGAGCAATTCACCGGCCATCAGACTGCGCCATGCGAAGGCCCAGCCCTGCTTGAGGCCGGCGACGATCGCGGGCAGCGCGGCTGGCGCGATGACGTACCGGTACAGGTTCAGACCTCGGGCACCCAGGTTGCGGCCGGCACGCTGCAGCAGCGGCGGGACGTAGTCCACGCCATGGATGACACCGTTGGCGATGGACGGCGCGGCACCGAGCACCACCACGAAGAAGATCGCCTGTTCGCTGAGTTCGAACAGCAGGATCGCCAGGGGGAACCAGGCAATCGACGGCATCGTCTGTAGTGCCGTGATCATGGACCCGATGGCGGCCCGGAGCACCTTCGACCGAGAGACGCCGAGGCCGAGCAGCAGGCCGACGGCCACTGCGGCGGTGAAGCCGATCACCGCACGCCGTGCCGTGGTGGCCAGCCCGTCCCAGAGCGCTTGACTCAGGAAGTAGTCGGCGAGGTCGGCGAAGACCGGCCCTGGGCCCGGCAGGGCCCACGGGTCCTTCCACCCGGTCCAGACCACGGCCTGCCAGATTGCGATGGCGATGGCCAGTGCGGCGAGCTTGGGCCAGGTGGCCGCCCAGATCCGGGCGCCCCGGGAGACCTCCTTGTCCCGACCGGCGATCTCCAGCGCGTCGAGGCCGGTGATCTCCGCGTCGGTACGCGCCGAACTGGTGAGGGTGTCACTGGCCATGGCGGCCCACCTCCGTACGGAGCCGCTCGGTGACCTCGGCGGCGATGGCGGCGACCTCGGGGGAGTCGATCCGGCGAGGGCGCGGGATGTTCACCTCGGTGGAGTAGATGATCCGGCCGGGTCGGCTGGAGAGCAGGATGATCCGGTCGGCCAGCCGGGCCGCCTCGCGGACGTTGTGCGTCACGAAGAGCACCGAGAGCTTGCGCTCGGACCAGATCCGTTCCAACTCGTCGTGCAGGATGTCCCGGGTCATCGCGTCCAGCGCGCCGAACGGCTCGTCCATGAGCAGCACCGGAGTGTCCAGGGCCAGCGTGCGGGCGAGCGCGACACGCTGCCGCATCCCGCCGGAGAGCTCGTGCGGGCGCTTACGGCCGAAGTCGGCCAGGTGGACGGTGCGCAGCAGTTCGGCCACCCGCTCACGACGCTGGGCCCGGGGCAGTTTGCGAAGCTTGAGGGGCACCTCCACATTGGCGTCGACGGTCAGCCACGGGAAGAGCGCCGGCTCCTGGAACATGAGGCCCGGGTTGACGTCGCCGCCCAGGGTGATCTGCCCACTGCTGACCCGGTCCAGCCCGGCCACCAGGTTGAGCAGGGTGCTCTTGCCGCAGCCGGACGCGCCGACCAGGCAGACGAACTCGCCGGGTGCGACGTCCAGCGACACTCCGTCCAGGGCCAGGACGGCGTTCGCCCCGCGCCCGTACACCTTTGTCACGCCGGAGAGCGCGACCGCTGTGGTCGCGCTCTGCGGCGTCGTCGTGGTCGACGTCATGGTTGGACGACCTCGGGCTTGCCCTGCGCCTTGAGCGCGTTGTTGAGGTACTTCAGGTCGTACAGGCCCTTGAGGTCCACCGGTTCGGTCAGGCCGACGTCGACGGCGTGGTCGAGCCCGGCCTTCAGGGAGGACGAGATCGGGTCGTTGGTGAACTCCAACGTCGGCCACGCCTGCTTGATGAGCTTCAAATCGAGCGGCTTTCCGGTGATCTTGCCGATCGCGTCGGAGATGGCCTGCTGCGCCTCGTCCGGCTTGGTGTTGACGAACTCGTTGGCGGCCACCTGACCGTCGACCAGCCTCTGCACCACGTCCGGGTGCGCCTTGAGGAACTTGGTGCTTACCAGCAGGTTGGTGATGACGAACTTCTTGTCCGGCCACAGGTCGCGCTCGTCGACGAGCACCTTGCCGCCGGCGTTGACCAGGCGGGAGACGAACGGCTCGGGCACCCAGGCACCGTCGATCGCGCCGCTGTTGAACGTCTCGATGGTCTGGGCGTTCTCCTGCGGCACGATCTTGACGTCGCCGCCGCCCTCCTTGGTGGTGGTGAGGCCCTGCTGCTTGAGCCAGTACCGGATCGCCACGTCCTGGGTGTTGCCCAGCTGTGGGGTGGCGATCTTCTTGCCCTTCAGGTCCTGCACGCCGGTGATGGTGGGCTTGACCACCAGCGCCACGCCGCCGGAGGCCGCGCCGGAGATGACCCGGACCGCCTCGCCCTTGGACTTGGAGAAGGCGTTCACCGTCGGGTTCGGACCGATGTAGGTGGCGTCCAGCGCACCGGAGAAGACCGCCTCGATGGCGGCCGGGCCGGCGTTGAAGGTCTTCGGGTCCAGCTTGACGTTGGAGCCGAGCTTCTCCGTGAAGATGCCCTTCTCCACGCCGACGACGGCCGGCGCGTGGGTGATGTTGGGGAAGTAGCCGAGGCGCAGCGTTACCGGGCCGGAGCTGCCGCCCGCGCCCTCGCTGTCGTCGCCGCACGCGGCGGTGCTGCCCAGGGTCGCCGCGCCGACCACGGCGAGGGTGGCCAGGGTGACCAACCGGCGCAGGGGGAGCCGTCTCATCGTCCATCCAATCCGCAGTATTCCTACTTAGTTGGTAGGAAGAGTGGGCCAGGCTGCGGTCAGCGTCAAGGCCCATCCACATGGCGGGATGGAGCATCTCAATTATGTCGGTATTTCCTACCAGCTTGCTAGGGTAATCGGCGTTCGGTCACCGGCAGAGAGGCGACTTCGCGATGACCTTCCACTGGTTCCTGCCCACCTCCGGCGACGGCGACCAGGTCGGTGCCGCCACCGTCACCGCGGGCGCCGCGAGGCACGACCGGGCCGCGACGGTGGCCTACCTGGCCGAGGTTGGCCGGGCCGCCGAGACGAACGGGTTCACCGCCGTTCTCACCCCGGTGGGCGCCGGCTGCCCCGACCCGTGGATCGTCTGCGCCGCGGTCGCCCAGCACACCGAACGGCTCGGCATGCTGGTCGCGGTCCGGGCCGGGTTCGCGCTGCCTACCCTGATCGCCCAACAGGCCGAGGCGTTCCAGGCCATCTCGGGCGGCCGGCTCTCGCTCAACATCGTGACCGGGGGCGACCCGGCCGAGCAGCGGGCGTACGGCGACTTCCTCGGGCACGACGACCGCTACGCGCGCACCGGCGAGTTCGTCGAGGTGCTTCGCCGTGCCTGGGCCGGCGGGCCGTTCGACTACGCCGGACAGCACTACCGGGTCGACGGCGGTGGCCTGGCCACCCCACTCGCGGCGCCGCCGCCGGTCTATTTCGGCGGCGCGTCCCCGGCTGCCGAATCGGTGGCCGCCCGGCAGGCCGATGTGTACCTGATGCGGGGTGAACCACCGACGTCGATCGCGGCCCGGGTCGCCCGGGTCCGGGCGCTCGCCGCCGAGCACTGCCGCACCCTGCGCACGGGCCTCCGGCTGCACGTCATCGCCCGCCCCACCAGCGCCGAGGCGTGGGCCGAGGCCGACCGGCTGCTGGCCGGGATGAGCCCGGAGCGGATCGCCGCCGCCCAGGCCCGGTTCCGTCGGATGGACTCGGTGGGTCAGACCCGGATGGCCGCGCTGAACGCCGGCCGCACCGACGGCCTCACCGTCGCACCGAACCTCTGGGCCGGCGTCGGCCTGGTCCGCGAGGGCGCCGGCACCGCGCTGGTCGGCAGTTACGCCGAGGTCGCGGCCCGGATCGACGAGTACGCCGCGCTCGGCGTCGACGAGTTCATCCTCTCCGGCTGGCCGCACCGCGAGGAGGCCGAGCGGGTCGGCGGCGAGGTGCTGCCCCTGGTGACAGCCCCGGTCGCGGCGGCTCCGGGAAGGTCGCGGGTGGCGAAGGTGTCGACGCGCTAGGGTCGACTCCGTGGCGGCGCGGAGATCCAGAATTCCAGCGACGAAGTATCCGGTCGAGCGGTTCAACCTCGACAACGGCCTGCGGGTGGTGCTCACCCCCGACCGCAGTGCCCCGGTTATCGGGGTGGCGGTGGTCTACGACGTGGGCATCCGCTCGGAGCCGGAGGGGCGTACCGGCTTCGCTCACCTCTTCGAGCACCTGATGTTCCAGGGCTCGGAGAACCTGGAGAAGCTGGCCCACTTCCGGCACGTGCAGGGGGCGGGCGGCACCTTCAACGGCTCCACCCACCTGGACTACACCGACTACTTCGAGACGCTGCCGAGCAACGCGCTGGAACGCGCGCTGTTCCTGGAGGCGGACCGGATGCGGGGCCCCCGGCTGACCGAGGAGAACCTGCGTAACCAGGTCGACGTGGTCAAGGAGGAGATCCGGGTCAACGTGCTCAACCGGCCGTACGGCGGCTTCCCCTGGCTGACCCTGCCTCCGGTCATGTTCGACACCTTCCCGAACGCCCACGACGGCTACGGCTCCTTCGACGACCTGGAGTCGGCGACCGTCGCCGACGCCGCGGACTTCTTCCGCCGCTACTACGCCAGCGGCAACGCCGTACTGGCCGTCAGCGGGGACATCGACGTGGCCGAGGCGACCGAGCTGGTCACCCGGCACTTCGGCGACGTGCCGGCCCGGCCGGCACCGCAACGGCCCGACTTCACCGAGCCCGACCTGACCGCCGAGCGGCGCACCTCGTACACCGACGCCCTGGCGCCGCTGCCGGCGGTGGCCGGCGCCTGGCGCGTGCCCGATCCGGTCACCGACTTCGACGGCTACCTGCCGTACGTGGTGTTGGCCGAGGTGCTCACCGACGGCGACGCGTCGCGGCTGGTCGAACGACTGGTGCAGCGGGACCGCACGGTGACCAGCCTCGGCGGATACCTCGGTTTCATGGGCGACCCGTTCGACGTCCGCGACCCCACCGCGCTGCTGTTGCAGGCGCACCTGCCGCCCGGTGGCGACGTGGACAAGGTGCTGCGCACCATCGACGAGGAACTGGACCGGCTGGCCACCGACGGGCTGACCGACGGCGAGCTGGCCCGCACCCAGGCCCGGATGGCGACCCACCTGCTGCGGGACACCGACGCGGTGCTCGGTCGGGCGCTACGCATGGCAGTGCTGGAGCAGCAACGCGGCGAACCGGGTCTGCTCAACGAACTGCCCCGGCTGGTCGGCGAGGTCACCGAGGAGCAGGTCCGGGCCGCCGCGGCCACCCTGCGCCCGGAGCGCCGGGCCGCCATCGAGGTCATCGCCGGAGGCGTTCGGTGAGCGCGAGGAGTGAGCCGGTTTTGCGAGCCCCACAGTCGCGAACGAAGGTGACACAGTGAGCGCGAGGAGTGAGCCGGTTTTGCGAGCCCCACAGTCGCGAACGAAGGTGACACAGTGAGTATCGCTACTGCTCCTGCCGGCCCGCGTACGCTGCCGCCGCTCGGGCCGAACCGCAAGCTCAAGGTGCCCAAGCAGGCCGAGCGCACACTGCGCAACGGCCTCACCGTGATCGCCGTACGCCGGCCCGCCGTACCCCTTGTCGAACTGCGGCTCTGGGTGCCGTTCGGCCGGGTCCACCTGGCCCGCGGCGCGATGCTCTCGCAGACCATGCTCTCCGGCACCGAGTCGATGTCCAGCGTGCAGATCGCCGCCGAGTTGCAGAAGGTGGGCGGCGGGCTCTCCGCGGGCGTCGACCCGGACCGGCTGATGCTCTCCGGCGCCGGCCTGGTCACCGGTCTGGACCGGATGCTGGAGCTGCTGGCCGAGGTGCTGACCGGCGCCAGCTATCCCGGTGACGAGGTGGCCACCGAACGGGACCGACTCGTCGACCGGATCCAGGTGGCACAGAGCCAGCCTTCGCACCTGGCCCGGGAGGCGCTGCTCAAGCGGATCTACGGCCGGCACCCGTACGCGACGCAGACGCCGGAGCCCGGCCAGATCCGTGCCGTCCGACCGGCGGCGCTGCGCACCCTGCACTCGGAGCGGGTCCACCCGACCGGCGCGCAGTTGGTGCTGGTCGGTGACGTCCAGCCGGAGAAGGCACTGGACGCGGCCGAGCGGGCGCTCGGTGGCTGGTCGGGTGCCGGGCGGGTGGCCGAACTGCCGGCGACACCGCCACTGGAGCCGGGGCCGCTGCTGCTGGTCGACCGGCCGGGCTCAGTGCAGTCCTCGCTGCGGATCGCGCTGCCGGCGGTGTCGCGCACCGACCCGGACCACGCCCCACTGCAACTGGCCAACCTGATCTTCGGCGGCTACTTCTCCTCCCGGTGGGTGGAGAACATCCGCGAGGACAAGGGCTACACGTACGGCCCGCACTCGGTGATCGAGCACTCCGTCGCGGGGTCGGTGCTGGTCGCCGCCGCCGACGTGGCCACCGAGGTCACCGGCCCGGCGCTGCTGGAGACGACGTACGAGCTGGGTCGGTTGGCGTCGCTGCCGCCGAAGCCCGAGGAGTTGGAGCAGGCCCGGCAGTACGCCCTGGGCACCCTCCAGCTCGGCATGTCCACCCAGGCCGGGTTGGCGGCGTTGACCAGCGCGTACGCCGGCAACGGTCTGCGCCTGGACTTCCTCGCCGAGTACGCGGCGAGGTTGGCCAAGGCAAGCATCGACGACGTCGCGCAGGCGGCGGCCCGCTACCTGGCCCCGGCCCGGGCGGCGATCGTGGTGCTCGGCGACGCGGAGCGGGTGACCCCGGGGCTTGCCGCGCTGACCACTGTGCAGACCGAGCAGCAGGCGTGAGCGAGCAGGCCATGGGGCTCAGCAGCGGGGCGCTGGCGTGAGCGGGGAGGCGGCGCCGCCGTTGGCGCGGTCCACGTTGGATCGGGCCGCGCACCGGCGGGGTGACCCGCAGTGGTTGACCGAGGCATGGTTACGCGCCCGGGTGCTGCTGCTCGACTCGACCGACGAGGGTCGGACGCTGGCCCGCACCGAGACGTCGCCTCCGACGTTGGTGCTGTTCGGGGCGGCTGACGTGCCCGCCGGGTCGGAGTCGGTGGCGATGTTCCTGGGTGTCGAGCCGGACGGGGTGCCGGTCTTCGCTGTCGACGCGCCTCTTCCGGCGATCCCGGGGACCCGGGCGGTCCACCTCCGGGAGGTGGGTCACCTGCTCGCCGACCGGGAGGCCGGCATTTTCACCACCGCGCTGGCGCTGGTCAACTGGCACACCCGACACGGTTACTCGACGAGTACCGGCGCGCCGACCGCGATGGACGAGGCGGGTTGGTCCCGGGTGGACCGCAACGGTGGGCGGATCTGGCCGCGTACCGACCCGGCGATGATCGTGCTCGTTCACGACGGCGTGGACGGCCCGGACGGCCACTGCCTACTCGGCAACAACGCCGGCTGGCAGGGCACCCCGGGTGGTCGCCGCTACTCCTGCCTGGCCGGCTACGTCGAGCCAGGGGAGTCGGCGGAGGCGGCTGTGCTGCGCGAGGTCCGCGAGGAGGTGGGCATCGGCGTCGAGCGCATCGGGTACGTGGGCAGCCAGGCCTGGCCGTTCCCCGGTTCGCTGATGCTGGGCTTCCTGGCCACCGCCGACCCGGCCGAGCCGGTGCGGGTCGACCCGTCCGAGATCGCGTACGCCCGGTGGTTCTCCCGCCGGGAGATCGGGGCGGCGTTGGCCGGGCAGACGGTGGACGTGGGCGACGGGGCCCGGCTGATCCTGCCGCCTCCGTCGTCGATCGCGCTGTTTCTCATTCACCGCTGGCTGGACGGCTGGACGGACGCCGACAGCTGAGCACGGTCCCGACCCGTGGCCGCCGTTGCCGCGGCGGTCACGGGCCGGGAACACGGGCCGTCGTGGTCAGCGGGTGCGATCAAACGCGGCGGGGGAGCCGGTCCGACCACGACGGACGACCTGTGGAATCAGGTGCCGGCGCGGCCCGGTCTGTGTCGGAAGGCGGGCCGCGACTCGATCAGCGGGAGGACCTTGACCCGTTGCTTGCCGGCGCGGACCGCGCCGACGGTGGCCAGGGCGCGGGCCAGTTGCAGCGCGGCGTCCCGGTTCTCGGCGTGCACGGTCTGCCGGCGCGGCTCGGGCGTTGTCGTCTCGTCGCGAAGTCGGTGGCCGTCCGCCCAGGCGGCGGCGATGTCCCCGTCAGCGACGGCGCGGATGTCGGTGCGAACGATCAGGAACCGCATGTGGGTCTCCGGATGAACCGCGACGGATGAGCCAGTGTGGAAGTTCCACGTACTCGAGGCCATGTTACGCCCCGTGTTCGTCGCAGCAACTGAAACGCGCCTATCGGTTTCGAGCCTCGTCCGATCGGCGGATGCCTGCTCAGCAGGGTCGCGGGTCGCGGAGCGACCGAGCCTGCGGTACGACGCGACGGGGCCGCCGGCAGTGCGCCGACGGCCCCGTACCAGTCACCGGATCAGTTCAGATCGAACTGGCCCTTCTTCGCCCCGGTGATGAAGCCCAGCCATCCCGCGCGGTTGAACAGCAGCACCGGGCCGCCCCGGTCCTTGCTGTCGCGCAGGGCGACCGCCGACGGGCCGGCGGCCAGCGGGGCGACCTCCACGCAGTTGGAGGTCTGACTGCGTGTGCTGGTACGCCACGGGGCGTCCGCCAACGAGTGGGCGGAGACGGACGGCGTGTTGCGGATTTCGTTCATGGTTCTGCTCCTGATGTGCAGCGATCCGATGGGACGAGTGGTGCCGCACGTCCCGACGGCAGGTCCCCCGTGGATCACCGGTCCGTCAGTCGCCCCGATTCCCGGCGGCGTTGGGTCGGCGCCGTTGCCGGACCGAACGCCACTGTGGATGGGGGCGTTGCCTCGGTCAGCCGTCCCGTCGCCTCGATCAGCCAGGAGAGGGTGTCCGAGGCGTTAAGTGCCGCCTTGCATAGCCACTCGAACACCACTTTATAGCGATTTAGCGTGATTGCCTCGGTCGACATGACGTCGGTGAAGCCACCTTCGATGGCCAATGTCTCCGGATCGAGGGGATCGGCGAACCGATAGACCGAGAAGGCGGTCGGCGGAAGGTACCAATCGCCGATCTGGGTGTCCCGGGGTAGCACGTGCAGAGCCACGTTCGGCAGCAGCGCCAACTCGCAGAGCTGGAGCAGCTGTTCGTGCAGCACCTCCGGCGGCCCGGCCCGGCGGCCGAGAGCCGCCTCCTCCAACACGGCCGTGTAGCGGGGAGCGTGCGGCTCGCGGGTCAGCAGCGACTGGCGGGCCAGCCGCGCCTGCACCTCGGTCTCCGGCTCGTCGCCGGGCTCCGGCTCGCCCGCGCCCGCGTTCACCTGCCGGGCCGACACGATCCGGAGCTGGGCGTAACCGGGGGTCTGCAACAGGCCCGGCACCAGCACCGGGTTGTACTCGGAGATCTCCGCGCAGCCCGCCTCCAACTCGGCCCAGCCGCGCTGCTGCTGCGTCATCACCGGGAAGTTCTTCAACCAGCCGCGCATGTCGCCGGCCTCGTTGGTGATGCCCAGCAGCTCGTCGTGCAGTGCCTGGTCGGCGCCGTAGAGGTCGAGCAGGTCGCCGACGTCCTGCGGGTCCGGTCGGCTGCGGCCGTTCTCCAGGCGGGACAGCTTGGACGCGGAGGCCCAACCGATACGCTCGATGACCTGATCGCCGGTGAGGCCCGCGGCCTCACGTAGGCGGCGCAGTTCGATGCCCAACCGGCGACGACGCAGGATCGGGCTGGGTGCGGCAGGAGGCACAGTGTCCTCTTTCCCGTCGACCGACGCAGACGCGACGGTAACTGTATGAAATTCGCCCCCCACGGTCAGTATGGACGGCGCGACCGGTGTCGGAGGTTCCGGCGAGGGCGTGTCTTGCGAAAATCGCACCACGGGAATGCCGGATGACGACGGACCCGCGGTCGCGGCCCGTCGACCTCGCCCACCCGGGCACGCCATTCCGCCGGAGGGACCCATGCGCACGATCCTGCGCCGACCCGACTTCCGCCTGCTCTTCGGCGGTCTGCTGGCGAGCATGACCGCCGAGTCCATCCTGCTGCTCGCACTCGCCATCTGGGTCAAGGAGCTGACTGGCTCGAACGGGTTGGCCGGTGCCACGATCTTCGCGGTCATCGCGCCGATGACGATGGCGCCGCTGGTCGGCTGGGTTGTCGACCGTTACCCGCGCCGACCGTTCTTCGTGGCCGCGAACGTGGTCACCGCAGCCCTGCTCGCCCCGTTGTTCACCGTCCGCGACGCGGGCGACGTCTGGGTCGTCTATCTGGTGGCGGCCCTGTACGGACTCTCGTCCATCACGCTCGGCGCGGCCCTCAGTGGACTCATTCGCGAGATGGTGCCGATCGAGCTGCTGGCCGAGGCGAACGGCGTTCTGCAGACCGTACGTCAGGGGATTCGACTTGTCGGCCCGCTGGTGGGCGCGGCGCTCTACGCGGCGCTCGGCGGATGGGCGCTGGCCGGGATCGGCATGGTCGGATTTCTGATCGCGGCGGCGGTGGTCACCGCGCTGCCCACGCCGCAGCAGCGGCCACCGGCCGTCCGGCTGCGGTGGCCGGCCGAACTGGGCGCCGGTCTGCGGCACCTGGCCGGCGAGCCGGCCCTGCGGCGGGCCCTGCTCGGCTACGGGCTCGGGTCACTGGTGATGGGCTTCAGCGAGTCGCTCATCTTCGCCTACGTCGACCAGGGGCTCAACCGGGATGCCGCGTTCGTGGGGGTGCTGTTCACAGTGCAGGGCATCGGTGGGTTGCTCGGTGGACTCTTCTCACCGACGCTGGTCCGCCGGCTCGGAGAGGTCGGCACACTGGCCGCCGGGGTCGCCTTCTTCGCTCCGGCCGCGCTCGCGCTCGCGTTCCCCGATCTGTGGCTCGGGTTCGCGGCGGTGCTGCTGGCCGGGGTCTCGCTTCCGCTGACGATGGTGGGTCTGCACACGCTGATCCAGCGCCGCACGCCGCCTTCGCTGGTCGGCCGGGTCGCCGCCGCCACCCAGGCGGTGGTCCGCGGGCCGCAGGCGGTCTCCATCGGGGCGGGGGCCCTGCTGGTCGGGTTCCTGGACTACCGGCTGCTGTTCGCGCTGGTCGGGGCGGCCACCCTGGCCGCCGGCAGCTACCTGTGGCGGGGCCGGCACCTGAGCGCCCCGGCCGGGGCCCGCCCGCCGACACCGCCCACCCGCCCGACGCTCCCGGCACCCCGCCGTCCGGCCGAGGACACCGACCGGTCCGGGCTCCCGGCACCCCGCCGTCCGGCCGAGGACACCGACCGGTCCGGGCTCCCGGCACCCCGCCGTCCCGCCGAGGACGCCGACCGGCCCGGGCTTCCGGCACCCACCGACAGTGGTCACCGTGACCCGTTCCCGAACACGACGAGCGGCCGCCCCGGGTGGGGCGGCCGCGCACCGAGAATGAACCGGCGGATCAGGCGTTGAGCGTCTCCAGGTGCTGCTTCACCTGGGTGATCGAGGGATTCGTCAGGGCGCTGCCGTCGGCGAAACGCAGCGTCGGCACCGTCTGGTTGCCGCCGTTGACGCTCATCACGAAGTCCGCGGCCTTCGGGTCCTGCTCGATGTCGACCACCTCGTAGCCGATGCCCTCCCGGTCGAGCTGCGACTTCAGCCGGTGGCAATAGCCGCACCAGGGGGTGGAATACATCGTCAGCATGGTCGGATCCTCCAACTCCTCCGGCCGCGACTTGGGGATCAAGCCGAGGCTGTTCGCTGCAACGCTGGGAGGAGCTGAGATGATTCCTGGTTGTGGTGGTTCACTCAGCGTCGGAACAGGTGCTCGCCGGGCTGGACCCGGAGCAACGCGCCGCCGTGACCGCACCTGCGGGCCCGGTCTGCATCCTGGCCGGCGCCGGCACCGGCAAGACCCGGGCGGTCACCTCCCGAATCGCCCACCGGGCTCTCTCCGGGGAGATCTCCCCCCGCCACGTGCTCGCTGTCACCTTCACCGCCCGGGCCGCCGCCGAGATGCGACACCGTCTCACTCTGCTCGGGGCGCAGGGTGTCCAGGCGCGGACGTTCCACGCGGCCGCGCTGCGCCAGGTGCGGTACTTCGCCCCCCGGCTGCTGTCCGGCCGCGCCATGCCCGAACTGCTGGACAGCAAGGTACGACTGGTCACCCTCGCCGCCGCGCGGGTCGGCCTGCGTACCGACCGGGCCGCCGCCCGCGACCTGGCCGGCGAGATCGAGTGGGCGAAGTCGTCGCTGGTCGAGCCGACCGAATACGTGGTGGCCGCTGCCCGGGCCCTGCGCGACACACCGCACGAGCCGACGAAGGTCGCCGACGTGTTCACCGCGTATGAGCAGCTCAAACGGTCGAACGGCGTGATCGACTTCGAGGACATGCTGCGGGCCGCGGTGTGGGGCATCGAGGAGCACCCGGACGTCGGCGAGCAGATCCGCAGCCAGTACCGGCACTTCGTGGTCGACGAGTACCAGGACGTCAACCCACTCCAGCAGCGGTTGCTGGACGCCTGGTTGGCCGGCCGCAACGACCTGACCGTGGTCGGCGACGCCAGCCAGACGATCTACTCGTTCACCGGGGCGACCTCGGCGTACCTGGTCGACTTTCCCCGCCGGCACCGCAACGCCACAGTGGTCCGGCTGGTCCGTGATTACCGCTCCACCCCGCAGGTGGTCGGGCTGGCCAACGCGGTGATCTCCCAGGCCCGGGGCACCGAGGCGCGCCTGCGGCTGGAGTTGAGCGGGCAACGCCCACCCGGCCCCGAGCCGGACCTGCGGATCTTCACCGACGAGCCGGCCGAGGCGAACGCGGTGGCCGCGCGCTGCCGGTCGCTGATCGACGCGGGCACACCGGCGAAGGAGATCGCCGTGCTGTTCCGCGTCAACGCGCAGTCCGAGGCGTACGAGAAGGCGCTGACCGAGGCCGAGGTGCCGTACGTCGTGCAGGGCGCTGAGCGGTTCTTCGAACGGACCGAGGTGCGCCAGGCGATGGTGGCGCTGCGGGCGTCCACCCGCTCGATCCCGGGGGAGACACCGCTGCCGGCCGCCGTCGTCGAGGCGCTCACCGCAGTCGGCTGGGCCCCGGACGCGCCCCCGGCCGGCGGCGCCGCCCGCGAGCGATGGGAGGCGCTGTCCGCGCTGGTCCAGCTCGCCGAGGAGTACGCGGCCACCCCCGAGGTCGTGCCGATCGGCGAGGCCGCCTCGGTGGAGCGCCCGGTCACCCTCACCGACTTCACCGAGGAGTTGGCGCGCCGGGCCGCCCAGCAGCACGTGCCGACGGTGGACGGCGTGACGCTGGCGTCCCTGCACTCGGCCAAGGGGTTGGAGTGGGACGCCGTCTTCCTGGTCGGCCTCGCCGAGGGCACCCTGCCCACCACCTACGCCAAGACCGTCGAACAGGTCGAGGAGGAGCGCCGGCTGCTCTACGTCGGGATCACCCGCGCCCGGGAATGGCTCTGGCTGTCGTACGCCGCGGCGCGTTCGCCGGGCGGACGGGCCCGGCGGCCGTCGCGGTTCCTGCCCCAACTGGACCGCACCGGCGGCACGGAACGGGCGACCGGCGGCACCGGTCCGGCCCGCGGTCCCGAGCGTCGGCGAACCCAGATCGTCTCCTGCCGGATCTGCGGCGCGACCCTGCTCGCCGGCCCGGACCGCAAGCTCGGCCGCTGCCCCACCTGCCCGTCCGACATAGACGATGAGCTGCACGAACGGCTGCGCGAGTGGCGGCAGCGGGTGGCCGGTGCGCAGAAGGTCCCGGCCTACGTGGTCTTCACCGACGCGACGCTTGTCGCCCTGGCCGAGCGGCGACCGGGCCGGTCGGAGGAGCTGATCGCCATCGCCGGTATCGGTCCTCGCAAGTTGGGCCTCTACGGGGAGTCGGTGCTGGCCCTCGTAGCCGGCGCCGGGGTGGACGATGTCTGCCCGGAGAAAACTTTCGAAATCTCGTCGTAAATTCGTTTGCCCTCGCCCCGGCGCGAGGAATAGCCTCAGGACACACCACGCGAGCGGCGCCATTCCGGCTGCTCACGAGGTCGGTCCAGTCGATTCGAGGAACGTGAGGGAGGTGGCACCCGTGAAGATCTTCACCTATGAGCGTCTGGCGGCGATGCCGTCTGTCTGCGCTCCGCTGTCGGCTGTCCGGGTGGCCCTTGCGGCTGCACGACCGTCGGTTCCACAGGTGCACCAGGTTCAGGCCGAGCTGACCCTGACCGTCGCGCCCGCTGGAGTCGAGGGGACCAGTGGCTTCACGGGCAATGGCATCCAGGTCGCCAAGAAGCGCATGGATGTCCGCGGCGTTCCACCTCGAGGTAAACCGGTCTGACCATCAGACTCCGGCTCACCTCGAGGCCGCGGAACCCGCTTACCGGGATCCGCGGCCTCAGTTTTTTGCCCGCCGTAAGTACGTCGGAATGCGATCCACGAGATCGAAGTGAGAGAGAGGTGACCGGGAGATGAGTCTGGCGTTGGCCCCCCTCGACATGAGCGTCGAGATGGAGGCGAACCTGCCCTGCCGGAAGTTCGACCCCGACCTGTGGTTCTCCGACTCGCCCACCGAGCTTGAGCTGGCCAAGTCACTCTGCGGGGACTGCCCGCTGCGTGTCGAATGCCTGGCTGGAGCCGTTGAGCGAGCGGAGCCGTGGGGCGTCTGGGGCGGCGAGATCTTTGAGCGTGGCGCGGTTGTCCCGCGTAAGCGGCCCCGTGGCCGTCCGCGCAAGGAGGACGTCGCCCGTGACGCCGAGCTTCGGGTCGAGGCCGAGGCGCGCCTGGCGGCCAGTGGGCTGTCGGAGGTGCGTGGCGCGGTCCGGCTGGCAGCCTGACATGTTCCCGACCCGTTCCAACTACGCCGGTGGCACACCGGCAGTGAGTGAGAAAACGATGTTGAACGTTCCGAGTGGAGCCTTTGAGATGCAACTACTCCACGAAGCGTTGTCCCGGGCTCGAATGCGTCGGCCTCAGGCCGGTCGTACCACCACGAGCACTGAGGCAACCCGATCCGCCCGTACCGTCGCCATGACCAGCCGCAACCAGGCGGCCCGCGACCTGGGCGTTCTCTAGTACCACCCCACGCAGAAGGGGGGGGGGGGGGGGGGCCCCCCCCCCGCCCCACCGGGAAAACCCCCCCGGCGCGCGCCGG
>NZ_JBEZEH010000150.1:0-2819 GCF_040648775.1 Micromonospora sp. NPDC049089 | reverse complement strand
CCCGGGCCGCCCGCGACCTGGGCGTACACAACCCCCCCCCCCCCCAGCGGGGGGGGGCCCGACCGCCCCCCCCCCTTCCCCATGTGATCAGCCGCCCGGGCCTCGACGTGATCAGCCGCCCGGGCCTCGACGTGATCAGCCGCCCCGGGCCTCGACGGTCAGGCGACCGGTGCGAAACCGGGCAGCCAGCGCTCCAGGATGCTTCGGTACGGCGCCTTCGCCTCCAACTGACAGAGCACCCCGATCGACCCGAGCGTCACCCGGTGGATCAGCAGGTACGACGGTGGCAGGTTGAGCTGCCTGCTCAGCTGGTACGTGGGGGAGCGAGGGCTGGCCAGTCGACCCGCCTCGGCCCGTAGCCAGGCCCGGGTGAACCGGAAGCCGTCCGCCGCTATGGGCTCCAGCATGGGGCGGATGAAGTCGAGCACCCCCTCGGCGTCGATCTCCTCGGCCGAGCCGATGAACCCCTCCGACCGCAGCCCCGCCACGACCTCGTCGGCGTCGCCGCGCAGCGCCGTCGCGGCGATACGACCGATCGGCTCCGGGGTGCCCTCCGGCATCCGGGCCACCGCACCGAAGTCGATCACCCCGAGTCGACCGTCGGGCAGCAGCCGGAAGTTTCCCGGGTGCGGGTCGGCGTGCAGCAGCCCGGCCCGTTGCGGCGCGGAGAGGTGCAGGGTGGCCATCAACCGACCCGCCTCGTCCCGATCCTCCTCGGTGCCTTCGCGGATGATGTCGGCCAGCGGGGTGCCGGTCACCCATTCGGTGACCAGCACTCGGGGCGAGGCATTGATCACCTCGGGGATGTAGATCTCCGGGTCGTCGGCGTACGCGGCGGCGAAGGTGCGCTGCGACTCGGCCTCCAGCTCGTAGTCCAACTCCTCGGTGATCCGTTCGCGAAGCTCGGCCAGGAGCGGCTTGACGTCCAGGCCGGGCTGGATGGCCCGGAACATTCCGCCCAGTCGGGAGAGCTGCTTGAGATCGGCGAGCAGGGCGTCGCCGGCCCCCGGATACTGGATCTTGACCGCCACGTCGCGGCTGTTCGGTTCGCCCGACTCGTCGACGCCCGGCTCGCGCCACCGCGCCCGGTGCACCTGACCGATGCTCGCGGCGGCGGCCGGGACGTCGTTGAACTCGACGAACAGGTCCCGCCAGTCGGGGCCGAGCTGCTCGGCCAGCACCTTGTGCACGCTGGCGGCCGGCAGTGGTGGTGCCGCCTCCTGCAACTTCGTCAGCGCCTGCCGGTAGGGCGCGGCGATCTCCTCCGGCAAGGCGGCCTCGAAGACCGACAGCGCTTGGCCGAACTTCATCGCCCCGCCCTTGAGCTGGCCCAGCACGCTGAACAGTTGCTCGGCGGTGCGCTGCTGAATCTCCGCGGAGATCACGTCGGAGGCCAGCCCGGTGACGCGCTTACCCATCCCGAGAACGGTCCGGCCGGCGAAGCCGAGCGGCAGGGCGGCGAGCTTGGCGGTGCGGGACACGGCGCGGCGCGGGATGTCGGTCACCCGGTCATTGTTACCGACCGGAGGGCCCCGCTGCTGCTCTGCGGCTGGGCTGGTGCGGACACTCGCCCTCGCGAGCACGCACATGCCGGGTGTGGCGGCCAGCCCCGACGACGGAAACGGCCGGCGCCGGTGATCTCCATGGCGCTGCCCAGCGTCTCCGGGTGGCCGCCGTCCAGCTGCGTCAGCGCCTCGGCCAGGGCGTACCCGCAGGCGACGAGCAGCGTGCCGGTCGTGGCGGCGGCCACCGGGTCGGCGGCGGCGAGTTGCGCGGCGAGCCGGGGCCAGTCCGGGTCGCGGTCGGCCCGGTGCAGCTCGACGCAGTGCAGGCAGGGCCCGGCGGGTGGGCGGACCAACGGCCCGATCACCGGTACGCCCTCGCGCAGTGTGACCAGCAGGTGCGGCTGCCGACGCTGGGCGAGACCGGCGGCCAGCAGCGCCGGGGGCCGGTCCGTGCCGAGCTGGATCACGAGGTCGATCCGCCCTGCGCGGGTCGGACGGGTGACGGTGCCGGGTGCGACGCGGTTGACCGCGGCCCGCACCGCCGGTGCGAGCGGCCGACCCAGTTCGGCGGCGGGAATGCCCGTGCCGATCAGATCGACGGGGCGTACCGAGCCGGTGAGCTGGGGAATCACCTGCCCCACGCCGGACTGGGCCAGTGCCACGGTCAGCGGCCCGCCGAGCGCCCCGGCACCGGTGAGCAGGACGCGGGCCGCCCGCCGCCTACGCAGGACCTGCGCGGGGGTGCCGGGCAGTCGGGCGGCGGCCAGGGCCAGCGCGCCGGCCTCCGCCGCGAGCCGGGCGCGGACCGGGCCGGTCAGGTCGCGGGGGAGCAGGCTGTGCGCGGCCACCAACAGGCCGGCGGCCCGCAGGGTGTCGAGCAGGGTACGCGCGTCGTCGGCGCTGACCTGGGCGGAAGCCGCATGGATCAGCACGGCCCGCTCGCTGCGGGTGCCGTCGAGCAGGTCGAGCAGGTGGGCAGCGCGGGGGTTGGCCAACTCCAGTAGGGCGGCCGGCCCGGGGCCGACGCCGAGCTGGAGGGTGTGTCGGTCCCGCCAGAGCCGGTTGAGACCGGGAAGCAGGGTGGGGCGGGGCAGTACGGTGCGGCTCATGGTCACGAATCGTGACCGCACCTTCGCGTTCGGTCGATCGTTGTCCACAGGCGGTCAGGCCGCTATCCAGCGCTATCCACAGGATTTCACGAGTTTTCCACAGCCCTTCCCACCTGTTGTCGGCCACCCGACAGGGCTACCGCAGCGGTGTCACCACTCCCGATCTGGCGACGGGGGTGGGGTGGCACCCCGACTGGGGCACGTA
>NZ_JBEZEH010000149.1:0-18276 GCF_040648775.1 Micromonospora sp. NPDC049089 | reverse complement strand
GCTGGCCTGGCCGCTCCGACGGGCCGCTCGGCTCGCGTCGCGCAGCAGGCCCGCGCCGAGCACGGCCACCAGGGCGCCGACGCCAACCGAAGGCGGCGCCCCGGACGCCCTAGTCGGAGTCGCCGTCCAGGGCGGGCACCCATCGAGCCGGCCGACGTTCGCGGAACGCGGAGACCCCCTCGAGCCCCTCGTCGGAGAGGAAGTAGCCCGTCGAGACGGCGGAGAGTCGGGCGAGGTCGGCGCGCAACTCGGCGGTGCCCGGTCGACGCAGCAGTTCCTTCGCGCCGGCCAGCGCACCGGGGGCGCCGCGCACCAGCGAGTCGCAGTAGCCCCGTACCGCGTCGTCCAACCCGTCCGCCGGGACCGAGGCCGTCACCAGGCCGACCTCGACGGCGCGGCGGCCGTCGAAGGTGTCCCCGGTCAGGTACAGCTCGGCGGCGGCGCGCGGGTGCAGCCGGGGCAGCACGGTCGCCGAGATCACCGCCGGGATCACCCCGATGCGCACCTCGGTGAACGCGAAGGTCGCCTCGTCGGCGCAGACCGCCAGGTCGGCGGCGGCGATCAGGCCCAGCCCGCCGGCCCGCGCCGGTCCGCCGACCCGGGCCAGCACCGGCTTCGGGCACTCCCAGAGCGCCGCGAGCACGTCACCCAGCATCCCGGCCGGCACCGTCCCGCTGGCGTACGCCGCAGCGGTCTCCTTCAGGTCCGCGCCGGAGCAGAACACCGGGCCGGTGTGGTCGAGCACGATCACTCGCACCGCCTCGTCGGCGACCGCGTCCGCCAGCCCGGCCAGCAACTGGGTCATCAGGGCGGTGGAGAGGGCGTTGCGGTTGTGCGGGCTGTCGAGGGTGAGGGTGGTCACCCCACGGGCCGTGGCGACCCGCACGAGGACGTCGGGAGAGGTCATGCCGGGCACACTAGTGGCCATGCCCGGCGTCCTTCCAGATGGTGAGACCGTCCCCGTCGACGGATCGTTGCCCGCCACCGCCACCGCGGCGGTCGGCGCGCGCGGCTTCGGCGTGTACGTGCACGTGCCGTTCTGCGCCAGTCGCTGCGGATACTGCGACTTCAACACCTACACCGCGGCCGAACTGGGCGGCGGCTCGAGCCGCGAGGGGTACGCGGACACGGTGCTGGCCGAGCTGAGGCTCGCCGCCCGGGTGCTCGGCGACACTCCGCCGCCCCGGGTCGACACCGTCTTCGTCGGCGGCGGCACGCCGACCCTGCTCCCCGCCGACGACCTGGCCCGCATCCTCGACGGCATCGACAGCACGTGGGGGCTGGCCGCCGACGCCGAGGTGACCACCGAGGCCAACCCCGAATCGGTCACCCCGGAATCGTTGAAGCTGCTGCGGGCCGCCGGCTACACCCGGATCTCGCTGGGCATGCAGTCCGCCTCCCCGGGGGTGCTGGCGATCCTGGACCGCAAACACAGCGCCGGTCGGGCCACCGCCGCCGCCCTGGAGGCGCGCGACGCCGGATTCGAGCACGTCAACCTGGACCTGATCTACGGCACCCCGGGGGAGCGTTCCGAGGACTTCGCCGCCTCGCTGGAGCAGGTCGTCGCCGCCGGGGTGGACCACGTCAGCGCGTACGCCCTGATCGTCGAGGACGGCACCCGGCTCGCCGCCCGGATGCGGCGCGGCGAGCTGGCGTACCCCAGTGACGACGTGGCCGCGGACCGCTACCTGGCCGCGGAGGCCGCGCTCGACGCGGCCGGGCTCTCCTGGTACGAGGTCTCCAACTGGGCCCGGACCGAGGAGGCCCGCTGCCGGCACAACCTGCTCTACTGGACCGGCGCGGACTGGTGGGGGCTGGGGCCGGGGGCGCACAGCCACGTCGGCGGGGTCCGCTGGTGGAACGTGAAGCACCCCTCGGCGTACGCCAAACGGTTGGCCGCCGGGGAGTCTCCCGGCCTGGCCCGGGAGGTGCTCACCGTCGACGAGGCGCACATGGAGGACGTGATGCTCCGGCTGCGGTTGGCCAGCGGTCTCCCGCTGGCGGTGCTCGACGCGGCCGGCAGGGCCGGCGCCGAGCGGGCCCTGGCCGGCGGTTTGCTGGCAGCCGACGACTACGCCGCCGGCCGGGCGGTGCTCACAGTGCGCGGGCGGCTGCTCGCCGACGCGGTCGTCCGCGATCTGCTGCCCTGAGTGGCCCACCGCTCCGGGACCGGGACGGCGGTGAATCGGGCCGGCCGGGGGAGCGGCCGGCCCGGTTCACTTGATGAAGCTGGCAGTCATCGGGTAGCGGTACGGGGTGCCCTCGTTGGCCTTCATGCCGGCGATGATCCCGAACAGGATCTGGATCACCACGACGGCGATGCTGGGCAGGAAGAGCAGGCACCAGCTCACGAAGAGCAGTACGAACGCGATGATCGACCAGAGGATCTGGAAGTTCAGGGCGGCGAGGGCGTGCGCCCGGACGGTCGGCGACTGCTGGCCACGGGCCAGGTAGGCGATCAGCGGGGCAACGAAGCCCAGCGGACCGAAACTGACCAGCGCGCCGAGCGCGCCGCCGAAGTGCGCGACCAACGCCCAGGTCTTGTCCTCGTTGTTGGCGTAGCCACCGCCGGGGCCGCCGTAGGCCCCACCGGCCGGGTAGCCACCGGGCGGGTAGCCGCCGGGCGGGGGATAGCCCCCGGGCGGGGGGTAGCCGCCTGCCGGAGGGTAGCCGCCTGACGGCGGTTGGTCACCGGTGGGCGGCGGATAGCCACCGGGCGGGGGATAGCCGGCCGGGCCGGGCGCCCCGGACAGTGGTGCGGTGGGCGGCTCGGCCGACGGGTACGGCCCGGGGGAGGTGGGCTCCGGCGGGTAGTTGCCGGGGTCGCCCGACCCGGGAGGGCGAGGAGGTTCAGTCATGGATGTCACGGTAGGTGCCGGTGGCAACGCCGCACCAGAGCGACTTCGCCTCCCAGTGCGGGCCGATCGGCCCAACAGGGTGTCGTGGGCCGCACCGAAGGGTGGCCGTTGATCATCGCGTGGGCGGGCCCGCCGACGTAGACTGGCACTCGCTACAGTCGAGTGCCAGGACGGCCCGGCCGGCCCAGAGCGCCGGCGGCCGACGTGCGACAGGAGGTGCGGAGGATGGGTCTCGACGACCGAAAACTCGCCGTGCTCCGCGCCATCGTCGAAGACTACGTCTCCACCCAGGAGCCGGTCGGCAGCAAGGCGCTGGTCGAGCGGCACCAGCTCGGGGTCTCCCCGGCCACGGTCCGCAACGACATGGCCGTGCTGGAGGAGGAGGGCTACATCCGGCAGCCGCACACCAGTGCCGGCCGGGTGCCCACCGACCGCGGCTACCGCCTCTTCGTCGACCGATTGTCCCGGGTCAAACCGCTCAGCCCGGCCGAGCGCCGGGCCATCGAGCGCTTCCTGGTCGGCGCGGTCGACCTCGACGACGTGGTGCACCGCACGGTGCGGTTGCTCGCCCAGCTGACCCGACAGGTCGCCGTCGTGCAGTACCCGAGCCTGGCCCGCTCCTCGGTGCGTCACCTGGAGCTGGTGCCGATCTCCACCACCCGGCTGATGCTCGTCATGATCGCCGACACCGGGCGGGTGGAGCAGCGACTCGTGGAGCTGCCCGGCCCGGTGCCCGCCGACGACGTCACCGACCTGCGCCGACTGATCAACGAGAAGCTCGCCAACGCCCGGCTGTCCGAGACGCCCCCGCTGGTGCAGGCGCTGGTCGAGGAAGCGCCGCCCGGCCTGCGTCCGACCATGACCACGCTCGCCACCGTCCTGCTGGAGACGCTCGTCGAGCGGCACGAGGAGCGGATCGCCCTCGCCGGCACCGCGAACCTCACCCGGGGCGGCCTGCTCGACTTCCAGGGCTCCCTGCGGCCGATCCTCGAAGCTCTGGAGGAGGAGGTCGTGCTGCTCAAGCTCATCGGTGAGACAGAGCCGAGCACGACCCGGGTGCTGATCGGCGACGAGAACGAGTTCGACAACCTGCGAGCCGCCTCGGTGGTCAGCACCGGGTACGGCCCGGGTACCACCATCCTGGGCGGCCTGGGGGTGCTGGGGCCCACCCGGATGGACTACCCCGGCAACATCGCCACGGTCCGCGCCGTGGCACGCTACGTGGGCGAGTTGCTGGCCCAGAACTGATTGGTCAGGGCCGATGCGGCCGGCTGCGGCCGCCGACCGGCGCAACGCGAGACGAACATGAGGACACGGAACGCAGTGGCCAGGGACTACTACGGCATTCTCGGTGTGAGCCGGGAAGCCTCCGATGACGAGATCAAGCGCGCCTACCGCAAGCTGGCGCGCCAGTTCCACCCGGACGTCAATCCGGACCCGGAGGCTCAGGAGAAGTTCAAGGACATCAACGCCGCGTACGAGGTCCTCTCGGACGACCGTAAGCGGCAGATCGTCGACCTGGGTGGTGACCCGCTCGCCCCTGGTGGCGGCGGTGCCGGCGGCCCGGGTGGCCCCGGAGGCGCTGGCCCGTTCGTCGGTTTCCAGGACATCATGGACGCGTTCTTCGGCGGTGCCGGAGGTGGCGCCCGTGGCCCCCGGCCGCGTACCCGCCCTGGGGCCGACGCGATCCTGCGGCTCGAACTCGACCTGCACGAGACGGCCTTCGGCGTGGAGGCCCCGATCACCGTCGACACGGCGGTGCTCTGCACCACCTGCTCCGGCGCCGGCACGGCCGCCGGCACGCACCTGGCGACCTGCGAGGCGTGTGGTGGTCGGGGCGAGGTGCAGTCGGTGCAGCGCACCTTCCTCGGCCAGGTGGTCTCCGCCCGGCCGTGCACCGTGTGCCAGGGCTACGGCACCACCATCCCGCACCCCTGCCCCACCTGCGCCGGCGACGGCCGGGTGCGGACCCGCCGTTCGCTGACCGTCAAGATCCCGGCCGGTGTCGAGGACGGCATGCGGATCCGGCTGGCCCAGCAGGGCGAGGTGGGCCCCGGCGGCGGCACCGCCGGCGACCTCTACGTGGAGATCCACGAGCGCCCGCACGACGTGTACTCCCGCAAGGGCGACGACCTGCACTGCCGGGTCACGGTGCCGATGACGGCGGCGGCGCTGGGCACCCGGCTGACCATCAAGACGCTGGACAGCGAGGAGACCGTCGACGTCAAGGCCGGCACCCAGCCGGCCAGCACGCTGCGACTGCGCGCCCGGGGCGTGCCGCACCTGCGCGGCACCGGCCGGGGCGACCTCTACGTCCACCTGGACGTGCGGACGCCGACCAAGCTCGACCCGGACCAGGAGAAGATGCTGCGCGACTTCGCCAAGACCCGTGGTGAGGAGGTCGCCGAGCTGTCCAAGCAGGGCGGCTTCTTCTCCCGGATGCGCGACGCGTTCAACGGGCACGCCTGAGGTGTCCGCGCCGCTGTTCCTGGTGGAGGCGCTGCCCACCGGCGACGGGCTGACCCTGGACGGCCCGGAGGGGCACCACGCCGCGACAGTGCAGCGGTTGCGCGTCGGCGAGGAGCTTCTGCTCGCCGACGGCCGGGGTGGCACGGCCGCCGCCGTGGTCACGGCCGTCGGCCGGGGCAGCCTGGAGGTCACCGTCACCTCCCGGGGGTACGCGGACGCGCCAGTACCCCGACTGGTGACGGTGCAGGGCATCGCCAAGGGCGACCGGGGTGAGCTGGCCGTGCAGGCGATGACCGAGGTCGGGGTGGACGAGATCGTGCCCTGGGCGGCATCGCGTTCGGTGACCCAGTGGCGCGGCGACCGGGGCGTACGCGCCCGGGAGAAGTGGGTGGCCACCGCACGGGAGGCGGCCAAGCAGGCCCGCCGGCCGTGGCTGCCGGTGGTGGCCGGTGCGCCGGACGAGTCCACCGCCACCGTTGCCCGCCGGATCGCCGGTGCCGCCGTCGGGTTCGTGCTGCACGAGGAGGCCGACGACCGGCTCACCACCGCCGAGCTGCCCTCCACCGGCGAGATCGTGCTGGTGATCGGCCCGGAAGGTGGCATCGCCCCGGCCGAGTTGACCGCCTTCGTCGAGGCCGGCGGGCGACCCGTACGCCTCGGGCCGGCCGTGCTGCGCACCTCCACCGCCGGGGTGGCGGCCCTCAGCGTGCTCGCCGCCCGCCTCGGCCGCTGGTGACCGTTCAGGGCCTCGGGAACACCGGTACGACCTCCTCCTCCGGCCCCAGGTCCAGCCCAGCGTTTCCGATGATCTGCGGGTCCGGTGCGCCGACCACAGCGGGGTCCTTGCCGGTGTAGTCGAAGCGGTGCAGCACGTGCCGCATCGCCTCGAGCCGGGCCCGCTTCTTGTCGTTGCTCTTCACCACCGTCCACGGCGCGTCGGCCGTGTCGGTCCAGAAGAACATCGCCTCCTTGGCCTCGGTGTAGTCGTCCCACCGGTCGAGTGAGGCGATGTCCATCGGAGACAGCTTCCACTGCCGGACCGGGTCGACCTGGCGGATCGCGAACCGGGTGCGCTGCTCGTTCTGGGAGACGGAGAACCAGAACTTGACCAGCCGGATGCCCGAGCGCACCAGCATCCGTTCCAGCTCCGGGGCCTGCCGCAGGAACTCCAGGTACTCCTTGCGGCTGCAGAAGCCCATCACCCGCTCCACGCCGGCCCTGTTGTACCAGGAACGGTCGAACAGCACGATCTCGCCGGCCGCCGGCAGGTGTGCCAGCCAGCGCTGGAAGTACCACTGGGCGGCTTCCCGCTCGTCCGGCTTGGCGAGCGCCACCACCGACGCGCCACGCGGGTTGAGGTGCTCCATGAAGCGTTTGATGGTGCCGCCCTTGCCGGCCGCGTCCCGGCCCTCGAAGAGGATCACCAAACGCTCGCCCGACTCCTTGATCCAATCTTGGAGCTTCAGCAGCTCGATCTGGAGCAGCCGCTTGTCACGGTCGTACTCGTCGCGGTCCAGTCGCTCGTCGTACGGGTAGTCCTCGCGCCAGGTCTCGACAGGGGTGCCGTCGGGGCGGAGCAGGACAGGGTCGTCGTCGTGGCCATCGGCCACCCGGTAGTCGGCGGTGAGGTCCAGCAGCGCGGAGTCGGCCATGTCGGTGAGACTTACCCGCCCACGAACCGTCAACCACATCCCTGGCCAGGTGATTTGCCGCTGGCGTTGACCTCAACTGCGCAGGTAGGAAGCGCCGTTGAGGTCGACGATCGTGCCGGAGGCCCACTCGGCCTGCGGCGAGGCGAGCCAGTGCACGGCGGCGGCGATCTCCTCCGGTCGGCCCACCCGGTCGAACGGGCTCTGCGCCCGGATGGCCACGCCCTCCTCACCGCGCAGGTACTCGGTGACCATGTCGGTCGCCACGAAGCCCGGCGCGACGGTGGCGATCGTGATGCCGTACGGCGCGAGCGCCACAGCGAGGGACTGGCCCAGCGCGTTGAGCCCCGCCTTGCTGGCCCCGTACGCCGGCTGGTGCGGCTCGCCGCGGAACGCGCCACGGGACGAGATGTTGACGATCCGCCCTCCGCGTTGGCGCATGTGCTGGGCGGCGCACCAGATGGCGTTGCCGGCTCCGGTCAGGTTGGTCTCCAGCACCTGCCGCCAGCGCTGCTGCCACTCCTCGTACGAGGCACCGAAGATCGGGTGCGGGTCGTCGCGGTCGCCGTACGTCCCGGCGTTGTTGACCAGCACGTCCAACCCGCCGAGCAGTTCGGCGGCCCGGTCGACCATGACCCGGACCGCGTCCGGATCGGTGAGGTCGGCGCGAACCACCACGTGCCCGGTGCCCGGAAGCTGCGCGCGCAGCTCCTCGGCCGCCTCGGCGGAGTCCCGGTGGTGGATGGCCACCCGGTCACCGCCGGCTGCGAACGCCTCCGCCACCGCGCGGCCGATCCCGCGCGAGGCCCCGGTCACGAGTACCGCCCGATCCGTCATGCCGGCCATCCTGCCTCAGCGTGCCTTCCCCGCGAACAGGCCGGTGGCGGTCCCCGCGCCGGAGTGTCACCGGCCCGTTGGTCCCTACACTGCTCCGATGGGATCCGACTGCCTGTTCTGCCGCATCGTCGCCGGGGAGATCCCGGCCACAGTGGTCCGGGAGACCGACACCACGCTCGCCTTCCGCGACATCGACCCGAAGGCGCCGGTGCACATCCTGGTCATTCCGAAGGAGCACTACGCCGACGTCGCCACGCTCGCCCAGGGTGACCCGGCGCTGGCCGCCGACGTGCTGGCGACGTCCGCCGCCGTGGCCGAGGACGAGGGGCTGCTCGGCGACGGTTTCCGGCTGATGTTCAACACCGGCGCGTACGGCGGACAGGAGGTGTTCCACGTGCACGCGCACCTGCTCGGTGGTGCGCCGCTCGGCCCGATGCTCGCCCGGGACCTGGCGTGACCCCAGGGGCGGTACCCGGCTCACCGGTGGATGAGCACCTGGCCCGGTTGGTCCGGCGGGTGCAGGCCGAAGCGCGGGTGCCGGCGGTCTCCGCGGCCCTGCACCGGGCCGACCGACCGCTCTGGAGCTGCACCGTCGGCGAGACCGGCACCGACAGCCCTCTGGGCGCGGGCACCCAGTTCCGGATCGGCTCGATCACCAAGACGTTCACCGCGGTGCTGGTCCTGCAGTGCCGCGACGACGGGCTGCTGGACCTGGACGACCCGGTGGGCCGGCACCTGGACCTCCCGGCGCACGGCGAGCTGACCGTACGCCGGTTGCTGTCGCACACCGGTGGCCTGCAACGCGAGCCGTTCGGCGATGTGTGGGACAGCCTGCGCGCACCGGACGACGACCAACTGGTCGCCGAGCTGGACCGGGCCGAGAGGGTGCTGCCGACCGGCCGACGGTTCCACTACTCCAACCTGGGAGTGGCCGTGCTCGGCCAACTCGTCGCCCGGCTCCGGGGCGGCAGCTGGGCGCAGGCGCTCACCGAGCGGATCCTGACTCCGCTGGGGCTGACCGACACCACGGTGACCCCACGCCCGACGGCGGCCACCGGGTTCCTGGTCGACGCGTACTCCGACGAGGCGCACCCGGAACCGCCGACCGACTTCGGCGCGGTCGGCCCGGCCGCCCAGCTCTGGAGCACCGCCACCGACATGGCCCGCTGGGCGGCGTTCCTGGCCGACCCGGCGGCGCTGGACCCGGCCGGCACGGTCCTCGCCCCGGCCACCCTGGACGAGATGCGCTGGCCGCTGACCACCACCGACGAGACGCTCTGGGGCGCGGGCTTCGGGCTCGGGCTGATCCTGATCCCGCAGGGGGAGCGGGTGATGCACGTGGGGCACGACGGGGCGATGCCCGGGTTCCTCGCCGGGGCGTACGGCCGCCGCGGCGGTGACGGCACGCCCGGGGCGATGGGCGCCGCCGTGCTCGGCTCGTCCGGCACGGCGACCGATCTGTTCGATCTGTCGCACCGGCTGCTCGCCGCGGCGGTCGAGCGCGACCCGGCCGAGATCGAGCCCTGGCGACCCGGCGCACCCGCGCCGGCGGCCCTGCGGGGTGTGCTCGGCCGCTGGTGGGGCGAGGGCTCCGAGTACGTCTTCTCGTGGCACGACGGCACCCTGCGGGCGCGCGGGGTCGGTGACCCGACCGGACGTCCGCCGGCGATCTTCACCCCGCTGCCGGACCAGCCGGACGTGTTCCGGGTGGTCTCCGGTCGGGAGGTCGGGGAGCTGCTGCGGCTGACCCGGGACGAGGCCGGCGCGGTGGTCCGGATGCACTGGGCGACGTACCGGTTCACCCGCCACCAGGAGACCTTCGACCGGTACGACTTCCGGGCCGGGAGTTGATCGCGGCCAGCGGAAATGGGCGCGATGCGGCCCGCGTTGAACCGATACGATGGGTGTAACGTCCGCACGCCAGGCCAGCAGGCCGGCGCCGAGATCGAGAGCAGGTGCGCAGGGCCCTTCGGCCCAACCTATGACCGGCACCCCACCTCCCGGCCCGCCCCGGGTGCAGACCAGGATCACCGTGCCCGACCCGAAGATCATGGTCAATCTGCTCGGCGCAGGCGACGAGATCCTCAGGCTCGTCGAACGCTCGGTCACCAGTGACGTGCACGTTCGCGGCAACGAGATCACCATCACCGGTGACCCCGCGGACAACGCCCTCGCCGAGCGGGTCTTCAGCGAGCTCCTCGAACTCATCGAGAAAGGCGAGACCCTGACCAGTGACGCCGTCCGGCGTACCGTCGGCATGCTCGAGCAGGGCAGCGCCGAGCGGCCCGCCGAGGTCCTGACACTCAACATCCTCTCCCGGCGCGGGCGCACCATCCGCCCCAAGACGCTCGGGCAGAAGAAGTACGTCGACGCGATCGACACCCACACCATCGTCTTCGGCATCGGCCCCGCCGGCACCGGAAAGACCTACCTGGCGATGGCGAAGGCCGTCCAGGCGTTGCAGGCCAAGCAGGTCAACCGGATCATCCTCACCCGACCGGCGGTCGAGGCGGGTGAGCGGCTGGGCTTCCTGCCCGGCACGCTCAACGAGAAGATCGACCCGTACCTGCGCCCGCTCTACGACGCGCTGCACGACATGCTCGACCCGGAGACGATCCCGAAGCTGATGGCCGCCGGCACGATCGAGGTCGCCCCCCTCGCCTACATGCGAGGTCGGACGCTCAACGACGCGTTCATCATTCTGGACGAGGCGCAGAACACGACGCCCGAGCAGATGAAGATGTTCCTCACCCGACTCGGCTTCAACTCCAAGATCGTCGTGACCGGTGACATCACCCAGGTGGACCTTCCCGGCGGGACGAGCAGCGGGCTCCGGGTGGTCCGGGAGATCCTGGAAAACGTCGATGACGTGCACTTCTCCCAGTTGTCCAGCTCCGACGTGGTCCGCCACCAGCTGGTCGGGGAGATCGTCGACGCGTACGCCCGCTGGGACGCCGAGCGGGAGAACCAGCAGGCGCAGGGCGTTCACGCCGTGCCTGGGCGACCCGCCCAGGGCGGCCGGGCCGCCCGCCGCCGCTAAAGCAGAGGAAAGCAGTTGTCCATCGAGATCGCCAACGAGTCCGGTGTCGACGTCGACACCGACGCCGTGCTCGCCGTCGCCCGGCACGCCCTCGACGAGATGGGGGTCAACCCCCTCGCCGAGCTGTCAGTGCTGCTGGTCGACATCGACTACATGACCGAGCTGAACCACCGCTGGATGGGTGGCGACGGCCCGACCGACGTCCTCGCCTTCCCCATGGACGAGGGCAGCGTCGACCACGGCCCGGGTGAGTCCGCACCGGCCGGCGGCGAGCCCGCCCTGCTCGGCGACATCGTGCTCTGCCCGGAGGTGGCGGCCAAGCAGGCGGCGACCGCCGGGCACGCGCCCGCCGACGAGCTGCACCTGCTCACCGTGCACGGGGTGCTGCACCTGCTCGGTTACGACCACGCCGAGCCGGAGGAGGAGCGGGAAATGTTCGCACTCCAGGCTCGGCTGCTGGCGAGCTGGCGGTCGACCCGCACCCAGTGATGTCCACTCCTCCGTTACTCGCGGCCGGCGCCACCGCCGGCCTTCCCGACTTTCAGCTGATCGTCTTCGCGGCCGGTCTCGTGGTGCTGGCCGGCCTGATCGCGATGACCGAGGCGGCCCTCGCCGCGGTCTCACCGGCCCGAGCCGCCGAGCTGGCCCGCGACGGCGTGCGTGGCGCCCGTACCCTCCAGGTCGTGGCCGGCGACGTCGTCCGGCACCTCAACCTGCTCCTGCTGTTGCGGCTGCTCGCCGAGCTGACCGCCACCACACTGGTGGCGCTCGTGGCGGTGGACAGCTTCGGCGCCGGCTGGCGGGCCGCACTGGTGACCGCCGGCGCGATGACAGTGGTCAGCTTCGTGGTCGTGGGCGTCGCCCCGCGCACCATCGGCCGGCAGCACGCCTACGCCGTGGGCCGTGCGGTGGCACCGCTGGTCCGCTGGCTGGGCCGGGCGCTCAACCCGCTCGCGTCGCTGCTGATCCTGATCGGCAACGCGGTCACCCCGGGGCGTGGCTTCCGGGAAGGCCCGTTCGCCACCCAGGTGGAGCTGCGGGAGCTGGTCGACCTGGCCGAGCAGCGCGGCGTGGTCGAGCACGGCGAACGCCAGATGATCCACTCCGTCTTCGCGCTCGGCGACACCATCGCCCGTGAGGTGATGGTGCCGCGTACCGAGATGGTGTGGATCGAGGAGGGCAAGACGCTCGAGCAGGCGCTGGCGCTCTTCCTGCGCTCCGGTTTCTCCCGCATCCCGGTGATCGGCGAGAGCGTCGACGACGTGCTGGGGGTGCTCTACCTCAAGGACCTGATCCGGCGCTCCCGTGGCGGGGACCCGAGGGCCGAGCAGTTGCCGGTGGCCGAGCTGATGCGCCCGGCGACCTTCGTACCGGAGTCCAAGCCGGTCGACGACCTGCTGTCCGAGATGCAGGCGGCCCGCAACCACCTGGTCATCGTGGTCGACGAGTACGGCGGCACCGGCGGTCTGGTCACCATCGAGGACATCCTCGAGGAGATCGTCGGTGAGATCACCGACGAGTACGATGTCGAGCGCCCGCCCGTCGAACGTCTGGCGGACTCCTCGGTGCGGGTGACCGCTCGCCTGCCGGTGGAGAATCTGGGCGAGATGTTCGACACCGACCTGCCCACCGACGAGGTGGAGACGGTCGGCGGTCTGCTCGCCCAGTCGCTGGGGCGGGTGCCGATCCCGGGTGCCGAGGCCGAGGTAGCCGGTCTCCGCCTGGTCGCCGAGGGCACCACCGGCCGGCGCAACCGCATCGACACCGTCCTGGTCAGTCGGGTGGAGCCGGGCGATGAGCAGGACACCGCGGGGCGCGGCGAGCACGCCGGCCCCGGGGACGACACGGACAACTATCGAGACGACGAGAGGCAATCCGCCGATGCCTGACACACCCGCCGTGCCTGCCGCCCGGCCCACCCCCACCGCGTCGGGCGCGCTGAGCGCCGAGGACGGCAAGCTCGTCGTCCTGGCTCGGGGAGCCCGGGCGCGGGTCGGTGCCGTCGAGGGCGCCGCGGTCCGCGACCAGGACGGCCGGACGTACGCGGCGGCCAGTGTCGCGCTGCCGTCGCTGACGCTCACCGCGTTGCAGTTGGCGGTGGCGTCGGCCGTGGCGGCCGGCGCGAGTCGGTTGGAGGCGGCGGTGGTGGTGACCGAGGCGTCGACGCTGGATGGTGCCGGGCACGCGGCGGTACGGGACCTCGCGGCGGACGCACCGGTCCACGTGGCCGCTCCGGACGGCACGGTCCTCGGCACGGTGACCCAGTGAGCCCGGTGCAGGATCCGCAGGCGCGTCCGTACCGGGCCGGGTTCGGCTGTTTCGTCGGTCGCCCCAACGCCGGCAAGTCGACGCTGACCAACGCCATCGTCGGCACCAAGATCGCCATCACCTCGAACAAGCCGCAGACCACCCGGCACGTCATCCGGGCGGTGCTGCACCGACCGGAGTCGCAGCTGGTCCTCGTCGACACACCGGGCCTGCACCGCCCCCGTACGCTGCTCGGCGAACGTCTCAACGATCTGGTCCGCTCCACCTGGACCGAGGTCGACGTGATCGGCCTCTGCATCCCGGCGAACGAGCCGGTTGGGCGCGGTGACAAGTTCATCACCGGCGAGCTGGCCGAGTTGAAGGCGACAGTGCTGGCGGTGGTCACCAAGACCGACCTGGTGGACAAGCGCCAACTGGCGGAGCAGTTGCTCGCGGTCAGCAAGATGGGGGAGTTCGCCGAGATCGTGCCGGTGAGCGCCGTGTCCGGGCACCAGGTGGACACCCTCGTCGACGTGATGACCAAATACTTGCCGCCGTCGCCGCAGCTCTACCCGGACGACATGCTCACCGACGATCCCGAGCAGGTGCTTGTCGCCGAGCTGATCCGGGAAGCCGCCCTGGAGGGGGTCCGCGACGAGCTGCCGCACTCCATCGCCGTGGTGGTGGAGGAGATGATCCCCGAGGGTCAGGTCATGAAGATCTACGCCGACCTGTACGTGGAGCGGCCCAGCCAGAAGGCCATCGTGCTCGGGCACAAGGCGAGTCGGCTCAAGGAGGTCGGCACCACCGCCCGCAAGCAGATCGAGGAACTGCTCGGCGGTCGGGTCTACCTCGACCTGCACGTGCGGGTCGCGAAGGACTGGCAGCGCGACCCGAAGCAACTGCGCAAGCTGGGCTTCTGACCCGTTTCGTCGGCGGTGCCCGACCGGCGGCACCATCGCCGTCGGTCGGGCAGCCGGGGATGTTCACGCATGGCCGGGACAGCGGTCGTTTGGTGCGGGCGCCACGCAGGGTAGGAAAGTCGTGCCCCGCGTCCCCGACCGAGATGCAGGCTGATGCGCAACAGGTACCTCGACCTCCTCCGTGCCCTGGCCATCATTCGAGTGGTCGTTTACCACGTCACCGGATGGGCGACCCTCACCCTCGTCTTCCCCGCCATGTCGGTGATGTTCGCGCTGGCAGGCTCACTGATGGCCGCGTCGCTGACCCGGGTCGGCCCGGCGGCGGTCGGGCGTCGGCTGCGTCGGCTGCTGCCGTCGCTGTGGGTGCTCGCGGTGGTTTTCGTGCCGGCCATGCTGTTCAGCGGGTTGTCGGTGAGCCCTCGGGTGCTGCTGTGGCTGTTCCCGATCGCCGACCCGCCGGCCAACCACTGGGGCGCGCTGGCCCTGAGCACCATCTGGTACCTGCGCGACTATCTCTGGTTCTTGCTCGCCTCGCCTGTCGCGATCTGGCTGTTCCGGCGTGCCCCGCTGATGACGGTGCTCGCCCCGTACCTCCTGCTGGTGACCATCGAGGTGGGGATCTACCCGGCACCGCCGGTGCTGCGCGAGTTCGGGCTCTACTTCGGCGCGTGGCTGCTCGGCTTCGCCCACCACGCCGGGATGCTGCGCCGGCTCTCCGGCCGGCTGCTGTACCCGCTCGCCCTCGCCCTCGCCGTGGGCGGCGGCGCCTGGATCGTCGAGCATCCCGGTCCGCGTGGGTACGACCTGAACGACAACCCCCTGGGCAACGCCCTCTGGTCGGCCGCGTTCATCCTGATCGTGCTGGGCCGGGCGCCGGCCGGGGTGGCCTGGCTGAGCCGGAGCCGACCGGCCGACCGGGCGGTGACAATGCTCAACCGGCGGGCGCTCACCGTCTACCTCTGGCACATGCCGTTCGTGGTGGCGCTCACCCCACTGGTCGACGTGGTGGGCTGGTCCCACCAGGACCCGGTGGGCCTGGCCATCCGGGTGCTGCTGGTCTTCGCCCTGGTCGGGCTGGTCACCCTGGCCGTCGGGTGGGTCGAGGACGTCGCCGCCCGTCGCCGCCCGGAGCTGATCCCCGGTGGCCCGACGCCGTCCGTCGACGCGACGGCCCGGCCGGGTGCCGAAGCCGCGGGCGGGGCGACCGTCGGACGAGCGGTGGTGCCGGCGCAGCGGACGGCCGGGGAGCCGGCCGACGTCGAGATCAACGCTCGCTGATCGTGAGGTTGCCGCTGTTGGCCGAACCGTCGAGCACCAGGGACGCCGCCGGGTTGTCAGCGACGGTCACGGTCTCGTCGCCGGAATCGGCGTTGGACCGGACCCGGTAGCTGCCCTGCGGCACCACCAGCGTGACGTCACCGCTGGAGGCGTGGACCCGGGCCGAGGCGGGCTTGTCCAGCTCCACGTTGACATTGCCCGAGCTGGCCTCAGCATCGACAGTGCCGCCCAGCCGGCGCGCGGTGATGTCTCCCGACGAGGCGCGCAGCCGTACCGCCGCGGCGGCCTCGTTCACCTCGATGTTGCCCGACTGGGCCTCCACGCCGACCGCGCCCGACGCACCGGAGATCCGCACGTCGCCCGAGCGCACCTGTAGCTCCACGGTGCCGACCCGGCTCAGCTCGACGTTGCCGGAGCTGGTCTCGCCCTTTACCGCCACACCCTCCGGCACCGTCACCTCGTAGGAGATGCTGCATCGCGAGCCACAGTCGGTGTCCAGCACCAACTCGCTGCCCTTGATCTCGTAGCGGGTGTTGTCCGGTTCACCGCCCTGGTAGCGAACCACTCGCTTGATCCGCACCTCGGACGCCGCGCCGGTGCCGCGGATCACCACGTCGCCCGAACCCCCGGAGACCCGGACCGTGGTGATCCGGGCCGCCTCGGTGTTGTCGTAGTCGAGCCGACGGAACGACAGGTTGTCGCACCCGGCGAGCACGATGAGGGTGGTGGCGAGCCCCAGCGCGACGGGAGCGGCGACGCGACGACGGCGGGCGGTAGTGGTCAGGTGCAGGGCCATGACCAGCACGCTACGGCCGGGCACGAGGCCGACGCATCGGGGTTCAACCGCGCTTGCACCCCGAACCAACCCTGATTTCACACCCCGAGGGAGAATGGCCCGATGGCCGGGTATCGCCGACAGCTCTACCGCGACGACGCGGTGGTGCTGCGTGTGCAGAAGCTCGGCGAGTCCGACCGGATCATCACCCTGCTCACCCGCCGGCACGGCCGGCTACGCGCGGTGGCTCGAGGCATCCGCCGCACCACCAGCAAGTTCGGTGCCCGGCTTGAGCCGTTCGGCCACGTCGACCTCCAACTCGCCGGCGACCCGAAGGGTAACCACGGCAGTTCACTGCACACCGTGAGCCAGGTCGAGGGCATCGACCTGTACGGCAAACGGTTCCTGGGCGACTATCCGCGCTACACGGCGGCCAGCGCGATCGCCGAGACCGCCGAGCGGCTGACCCCGGTGGAACGGGAGCCGTCGCTGCGGCTGTTCCAGCTCACAGTCGGCGCGCTGAAGGCGCTGTCCCGGGGCGAGCACGCCACCACCCTGGTGCTCGACGCGTACCTGCTGCGCGGGATGTCCCTGGCCGGCTGGGCGCCGGCGCTGGTCGCCTGCGCGGTCTGCGGCACGCCCGGGCGGCACCGGGCGTTCTCGGTTCCGGCCGGCGGCGCTGTCTGTCCGGACTGCCGGCCCCCCGGGGCGGCTCATCCCGCCCCGGCCACCATCGACCTGATGTCCGCGCTGACCTCCGGCGACTGGGTGATCGCCGACGCCACCGACACCGCCGTACGTCGAGAGTGCAGTGGGCTGGTCGCGGCTCACCTGCAGTGGCACCTGGAGCGCGCGCTACGCTCGCTGCCGCTGGTCGACCGGGGTCCCTCGGCGGCCGGCACGGCCCCTCCGCCGGAAGGCACCGGGGCCGTGGTGCTCCGGCCACGCGGCGACGTCGAGGCCGGGGCGGACGGCGCGAACAGGGAGTGACCGAGTGATCCGATCGAAGAAGGCCGGCCGGCGCGAGCCGACCCCGCCGGTGCCACACCCGTCCGGGGCCCGACCGCCGGCGCTGCCCACCGACGCGGTGCCGAAGCACGTGGCGGTGGTGATGGATGGCAACGGCCGCTGGGCCAAGGACCGCGGGCTGCCCCGCACCAAGGGGCACGAGGCGGGGGAGCACAGCCTCTTCGACACCATCGAAGGTGCCATCGAGATGGGCATTCCCTACCTGTCGGCGTACGCGTTCTCCACCGAGAACTGGCGGCGCTCGCCCGACGAGGTCCGGTTCCTGATGGGCTTCAACCGGGACGTGATCCGTCGCCGCCGTGACCAACTGGTCGACCTGGGCGTACGGGTGGTGTGGTCGGGCCGGCCCGGTCGGCTGTGGAAGAGCGTCATCACCGAGCTGCAGACCGCCGAGGAGATGTCCCGCGACAACTCGACGCTGACCCTGCAGTTCTGCGTCAACTACGGCGGGCAGGCCGAGATCGGTGACGCCGCCGCCGCGATCGCACGGGATGTGGCGGCCGGCCGGCTGGATCCGGCGAAGGTCACCGAGAAGACCGTGGCGAAGTACCTCTACCACCCGGAGATCCCGGAGGTGGACCTGTTCCTGCGCCCTTCCGGTGAGGAACGGATCTCCAACTTCCTGCTCTGGCAGACGGCGTACGCCGAGTTGGTCTTCCTGGACACGCTCTGGCCCGACTTCGACCGCCGCCACCTCTGGTACGCGTGCGAGCTCTACGCCCAGCGGGACCGACGCTTCGGCGGCGCGTTGCCCAACCCGGTCGCCCCGGTTATCTGAGCCGACGCGCTTATCCGCACGTCACTCTGGGTATCAGAGTCGTCAGAAGCCACTGACGGAGGTGAACCCACATGATCCAGAAGCGCATTGCCCAGTGGGCGGTGATGGCTATCGCGGTGCCGCTGGCCGCGGCCGGCGCCCGCCGACTCAGCCACACCCTGGAGGCCCGGCGTGGTCCCTCCGGGGCGACCCGGCTGCTGACCAAGGGTGCGGACCTGATGCGTCCGCAGAAGGCCAAGCGCCGCCGCTTCTTCTGACCGATCCCTTAGCTGTCCTCGGCGCCGTCCCCCCACCCCGGCGGGCGCCCCCCGCGGCGCCCCACCAAAAAAAACAACCGAAAAGAACACCTCATATATCCCTTCACCAAATTGTGGATCACGTTTTGGGGCGGAT
>NZ_JBEZEH010000148.1:0-18302 GCF_040648775.1 Micromonospora sp. NPDC049089 | reverse complement strand
ACACCGGGCCCCCCCCGGCCCCGGCTACGGCGGTGTTCCTTCATCTCCGCCTCGTAGAGGTGGCGCCGCCCACCCACCAACTCGTCGCGGGCCTGCTTGTCCAACTCCCGGAACAGCGCGTGGTAGCCGTCGTCGAAGTCCTCGACGATCTGAAACGTCCACCGTCCGGCGATGACGTTGCGGCCGCGCAGCTCGGTGGCGATCCGGTCGGCGAGGCGCGGATGCCCGGCGGCCTGGAACTGTTCCACCGCCTCGTCGAGCATCAGGTCGGCATGACCGATCAACTGGTGCATCGAGTAGAGATGCCCCCGGGCCCGCTCCACACACTCCAGCGCCTCGCTGAGCTTCCCGAGCGCGGCGATCGTCGCGTCGCTGACACCGTCCGGCCGCCGGTGCCGCTCGTCGGGTCCGTCCGCCTGCTGTCCCATCCGTGCCTCCGTGCCGCGTGCGGTCGTTGCTGGGTGTTCTCCTGCTGCCCCGTCTGTGCCGGATCAATCCCCCAGGTCAGCGGCGAGCGCCCCAGTGGTGCAGCCGACATCCGCCGAGCGGACGAGGTCGACGCGAACACTGGTCGGTTAGCCTCGGTCACCATGCGTGTGCCGTTCAACCGGGTCGCCTCCCGTACCGCCGTCGACTCGGCGCGGTCCACCCTGGCCGCCCTCATCGTCTCCGTGGGCACTGTCGGGCTCGCCGCCGCCGCCGCGCGCCCGGGGCTGCTGGCCCTCGTCGACCAGCATGCGGCGGCCGTCCGGGACAGCCTCGACGGCGACCGCACGCCGCTGACCTCCGCGGCGCTCGCCGGCTACGCCGAGGGGGTGCGCGCCGCCGCGCTGGAGCACGGGTGGACGCCGCCGAGCGGGGCGGTGGACTGGAGCGAGCCGGAGTGGCTGCTCACCCGGCTGGTCGCGGTCTGCGCGCTGGCTCGCGCACTCGACCAGCACTGACACGCGAGGGGAGGGCACCCCGCGGCGTACGCGGAACACCCTCCCACCCGTCGTGCCGTTCCGCCCGCTACGAGCGGTACTGCTGGGCTTCGTCCACCCGAGGCATGGCCTGGGTGCGGTCACCCCCGCGGTCGGCCATCTGCCGCTCCACGTCGCTACGCCCGGCCGACGCGGCCTGACGTTGCTGCTGCACCGCCCGGGCCTCCTGGGCCGCCCGGTCCAGCCAGCCGTCCCAGCGCTTCTGCATCGGTTTCACCAGGCCGCCACCGACACCGACGATCAGGATGCCGGCCACCGTGGCGAGCACCGCGATCAGCACCGGAGTGGTCACCGTGGTGGCGATACCCACCTGGTTCAGGGCGGCGATCACGCCGAGCGCGATGATGAAGATCGCCGTCAGGTCGGCCAGCACCTTGCCGTACGAGAGCCCTCCCAACGCCCCGGTGACCAGATCCCGGACAGCGTTGGCGATCGCGGCCGCCACCACCACGATGACGATCGCGATGAACGCGCGCGGCAGCCAGGCCACCACGCCGCTGATCAGGTCACTGATCGCGTTGGGCCCCCAGACTCCGAAGGCGAACTGCAGCGTGAACAGCAGTACGGCGTAGTACGCCAGTCTGGCCAGGATGTCGCTGGCGTCGTACTTCGTTCTCTCCAGGGCCCGTTTGATGCCACCGCGTTCGACCGCCTGGTCGAAGCGCACCCGTTCCAGCACCGTATCCACGATCTTGAGGACGGCTCTGGCGATGAGCCAGCCGACCACGAGGATGACGATGAAGGCCACTGCCTTCGGGATGAAGAGCAGCACCGACCTCCAGGTGTCGGCGATGGCATCGCCGATGTCGGCCTGCCGGACCGCGAGGGTTTTCAGCATGATGTCCCTCCTGTCGCATGGACTGCGCCGGGCGCATACCCGGCAACCGGTCCGGCACTCCGCGCAGCGCGCGGCGTTTTTCCCGACAGACCTCCGGACAGGGGCCCTGAACTGCCCAAACGGCCAACGCGGCGGACTCGGCGACGGCCGGCCGCCGTGGTCGGATGCCTTTTCCGGTCGGCCGACTAGGCTGCGAACATGCCAGGAACGGTCGGGCGGGTCCCCACGCCAGCAACTCCGGGCCCGGGCGCACCCACCGGGTCCGGCCCGGCCGTCGGCGTGCTCGCCCACGACTGGGCCAACACCCCGCTCGGCCCGGCCGACAACTGGGACGTTGCCCTCCAGGCGGTGGTGGAGCTGGTCCTCGCTTCACCGATGCCGATGGCCCTGGCGTACGGCGACGACCTCGTCCTGCTCTACAACGCGGGCTACGCCGAACTGCTGGGCACCAAACACCCCAGCGCCCTCGGTCGTCCGGCCGCCGAGGTGTTCGCGGAGATCTGGGCGCTGCCCGGCGTCGGTGCGGTGATCGAGCGCTGCTACCGGCAGGGCGAACCCTTCCTGGAGAAGGAGTCCACCCTCCCGCTGGTCCGTGGGCACTCCGCCACGGTGGAGCAGGCGGTCTTCACCCGGGGCTACTCACCGGTGCGCGACAGCGCCGGGCAGATCGTCGGCGTGTTGACTGTCGCGGCCGAGACCACCCACGTCACCGAGCAGTTGCAGAGCCTCAGCGAGGTGGCCGCGGCGCTCGCCGGCACCCTCACCCTCGACGACGTGGCCCGGGTGGCGCTGCGGTACGCGATCACCACGTTCGACCCCGACCAGGCGTCGTTCGCCGTCGACGAGGGCGGCGGCGGCTGGCGCATGGTGCGTCGGGTCCGTGGTGAGTTGTTGGACGAGGCCGACGAGCGGCTCCCCCCGCTCTGGAGGCGCGCGCCGGCGGACTGGTCGGCCCCGGTGGTCCAGGCGGCCCGCTCCGGCGCCCCGTCGTTCACCCGCGACGGGCAGCCGCTGCGGGACACCGCCGTGGACCGCCACGACCAGAAGATCCGCGCGATGGCGGCCCTGCCGCTGGGCACCTCAGTGGTCCGCGGCGGGCTGGCGGTCGGGTACCAGGTTCCGCACACCTGGTCCCCCGCCGAACGGGCGCTGCTGGCCGCCTCCGCCGAGCTGATCGGCCAGGCCGCCGAGCGGGCCCGCCGTTTCGAGACCCAGCACGGCACTGCCCAACTGTTGCAGCGCAGCATGTTGCCGGAGCACCTTCCGGATCTTCCCCGGTTGCGGATCGCGGCCCGCTACGACCCGGGTGTGGACGGCAACGCGGCCGGCGGTGACTTCTACGACGCGTTCCTGCTGCCCAACGGCTCGCTCGGCGTGGTGCTGGGCGACGTCGCCGGGCACGACGTGCAGGCCGCCGCGCGGATGGGGCAGGTCCGGGCCGCGCTGCGCGCTCTGGCCCTGGCCGACCCGACGCCCGACGCGGTCCTGGCCGGCCTGGATCGGCTGGTGACCAGCCTCGGCGCGGAGGCCAGCACCCACGAGCTGTTCGTGACCGTGGCGTTCGGGGTGATCGACGCGGAGCGGCGGGAACTGACCCTGGCCAGCGCCGGTCACCCCGCGCCGTTGATCCGCCGCGGTGACGCGGATGGTCGGTTCCACGCCGAGTATGTCGACGTCCCGGCCGGGCCGCCGCTGGGGTTGGGCGGCCGGCCGGGCACCACGACCGTCCCGTTCCGCCCCGGTGACACCCTGCTGCTGTTCAGCGACGGGGTGGTGGAGCGTCGCCGGCAGAGCCTGAGCGCCGGGCTGGCCACCCTGAGCGACGCCATTGCCAAGGCCGGCAGCGGCGACCCCCGCGCGCTCTGCGCGGTGGCCACCGCGGCGGTCCCGGGCGGCACGGAGGACGACGTGGCCGTGCTGGCGGTCGAGCACGCGCTCAGACCGAGTCGTTCGGCGAGCATGGAGGTGCCCGCCGAGCCGACCGCGCCCAGCCGGGTCCGGCACTGGCTGACCGGCCAGCTCACCGAGTGGCAGGTGCCCGAGTCGGTGATCGGAGCGGCGGTGCTCTGCACCAGCGAGCTGACCACCAACGCGTTGCTGCACGCCGGCACTGCCGCCCGGGTGGAGATCGACCTCAGCGCCGAGCGGCTGCTCGTCTCGGTAGCCGATTCCGGCACCCGGGGGACCGTGACCCGGGCCCGTACCGACACGTTGAGCAGTCGCGGGCGCGGCCTCGGCCTGATCGAGGAGCTCAGCGACGCCTGGGGCACCGACCCCTCGGTCCGGGGCTCCACGGTCTGGTTCGAGATCCTCACGCCGCCAGCCGCGCAGCCCTGAGCCGCCCGATGGCAGGAGGACGCCTAATGGCCACCAACCGGCCCGCCGGGGTCCTCTTCGATGTCGACGGCACCCTGGTCGACACCACCTACCTGCACACGGTGAGCTGGTGGGAGGCGTTACGCCAGACCGATCAGCCGGTGCCGATGGCGGTGGTGCACCGTTCGATCGGGATGGGGTCGGACAAGCTCCTGGATCATCTCCTCGGCCCGGAGCGGGACCGCGACGCCGACTCCAAGCTGCGCGACGCGCACGACACCCTCTACGCCGAGTACTGGGAACGACTCACGCCGCTACCCCGGGCGGCCGACTTGTTGCGCGCCTGCGCCGAGCGGGGTTTGCGTGTCGTGCTGGCCACCTCCGCCTCGGAACCCGAGGTGGGCGCGCTTCGTCGGGCGCTGGGCGCCGAAGACGTGATCGACACGATCACCTCCTCCGCGGACGCCGAGCAGAGCAAGCCGGCACCGGACATCCTGGTCGCCGCGTTGGAGCAGTCCGGCTTGACCGCCGAGCGGGTGGTCTTCGTCGGCGACTCGGTGTGGGACGTCGTGGCGGCCGGCAAGTTGAACATCCCGTGTGTGGGCCTGACCTGCGGTGGCACCAGCCGCGGCGAGCTCGCCGGCGCGGGTGCCGTGGCGGTGTACGACGACCCGGCCGCGCTGTTGCACGAGTTGGCGGACTCGCCGCTCACCCGACCCCGGTGAGGATCACTCGGGTCCACCGGCACCGACGCGCATAGCCGGAGCCCTTGCGGGGCAAGGACTGTCACCACCTGCCCGCACCTCGCGGGTGCGGGCGGAAAGGTGGTGCCGGTGGAGCCGGTAGATGTGGCGTTCGCACTGGTGGGTCTGGGCGCGCTGCTCGCGGGCATCCTGCCGCGGGTGCTGGAGCGCCGCCCGCTGTCCATGCCGATCGCCTTCCTCGCCCTCGGCATGCTGGTGTTCCTGCTGCCGGTCGGGCTGCCGTCGCCGGACCCCCTGGCCCACCCGGAGCTGGCCACCCACCTCACCGAGATCGGGGTGATCGTTGCGCTGATGGGCGCGGGGCTGAAGATCGACCGGCCGTTGAGTTGGCGGCGGTGGTCGTCCACCTGGCGGCTCCTGGCGATCGCGATGCCCCTGTGCATCGCGGCGGTGGCAGTGCTCGGCTGGTGGTGGGCGGGGCTGGTGCCGGCCGCCGCGCTGCTGTTGGGTGCCGCGCTGGCGCCCACCGACCCGGTGCTCGCCGCCGACGTGCAGGTCGGCGAGCCGACCGACGTGGAGGATTCCGAGGACGAGGTCCGCTTCGCGTTGACCTCCGAAGCCGGCCTGAACGACGGGCTGGCGTTCCCGTTCGTCTACGCGGCCATCGCCATCGCCTCGACCAGCCTCGCCCCGAGCGACTGGTTGGCCGAGTGGTTCACAGTGGACGTGCTGTGGAAGATCAGCATCGGCGTCGGCGGTGGCCTGCTCATCGGCTGGTTGCTCGGCAAGCTGTTCTTCCGCGCACCCAGCGAGCTGCGGCTGGCCCGGCACGCCGAGGGCTTCCTGGCGCTGGCCGCCACGTTCCTGGCGTACGGGCTGGTGGAGGTGGTCGGCGGGTACGGCTTCCTGGCGGTGTTCGTGGCCGCCCGGGCCATTCGGGCCGCCGAACGGACCCACGAGTTCCACTCGGTGCTGCACGACTTCGCCGAGCAGGTCGAACGGCTGCTCACCCTGGTGCTGTTGCTGCTGCTCGGCGGCGCGATAGTGGGTGGTCTGCTGGGCCCGCTGACCTGGCCGGCAGCCGCCGTCGGGCTGGCGCTGGTGTTCCTGGTGCGGCCTCTGATCGCCTGGCTGTCGTTGCGCGGCGCTCCCGGACGCCCGGCCGAACACTGGGTCATCTCGTTGTTCGGCATCCGCGGCGTCGGCTCGTTCTACTACCTCGCGTACGCCACCACCAAGGCCGACTTCCCGCAGGCCGAACTGCTCTGGGCGACCGTCGGGCTGGTGGTGCTCGTCTCCGTCGTGGTGCACGGCATCACGGCGACCCCGGTCATGCAACTGCTGGACCGGGAGGGAGAGCGAACCTCCGACCCGGCCGAGCGGGACGCCGACCCTCGCCCCGTCGCGGCAGCCGGGCACGCCTGACGGGGTGACTCAGGCCAGGCGGGCGGCCAGCGCACGGCCCAGGTCCCGGCCGGAGCGCCAGGCGCTCTGCACCCGGGGCTTGCCGAACGCGTCGCCGGCCAGGCCGATCCCGTCGGCGTCGAGGTGGTAGGTGGCGCCGCCGGCGTCGCTGGTCGGCTTCGCGTACGTCCAACGGTGCACGTGCACGTCGACGGCCGGCTCGGGCAGCCCGAGCAGGTCCCGGACGGCCTGTTCGATCGCCGGGCCGGCCCCGGTGGGTTGAGCCAGGTGCCCGGCCGCGAACGCCGGCACGGTGTGCGCGACCAGCACCGGCGCGCCGTCACCGCGCCGGTCGCCGTCGTCGCAGACGAGGTTGAGCACCGGGTGCTCGTTGACGAACGCGCCCCGGAAGTCCGGCCAGCGCCGCGTCGGGAAGCGCAGCACCGCGGCCAGCGACGGCGACCAGCGTTGCTCCTGTACGACCCGGGTGGCCTCGGTCAGGGCCGGGTCGAGCAGCAGGGCGGCCTGCGGACCCGGCATGGCCAGGGCGACCGCCGCACACGGCTGCCCGTCGACGACCGGGCCGGGTTCCACTGTGAGCACCAGCCGGTCGACGGTCACCGGTACCGCGCCGGCCAGGTGCTCGACCAACGAGCGAAGCCCACGGGGAGCGGCGTAACGCATCGGCCCGGCCACCTCGTGGTTTCCACTCCGGTCGTACGCCAGGAAGGTGTCGGTCCATTCGTGGACGAGCCCGGCGGCGCGCCACTGCTCGACCAGTGCGGCGAAGTCCGGGTCGGTGGCGGTGAAGTAGGCGGCGCCGATGTCCGCGGGCCGGCCCTGGAAGCGTTTGCTGGCCATCCGGCCACCGCAGACGTGCCCCCGCTCCCGGACCTGCACCGGCACCCCGGCCCGGGTCAACTCGACCGCACAGGCCACCCCGGCTATGCCCGCCCCGACCACCACCACGCTCGACCGGTCCTTCGTCATCCGATGATCGTAGGTGGCGGGGTTCGGGCATGAACCACCAATGATCGGGGTACTGGCACACCTGTTCGAAAGAAAGGGTGATGATGATGACGGACCGCCGCACCGAGCAGGTCGACCAGAACGCCGACCAGAACGCCGCGATCAAGGACCCGGACGAGTGGGTCACCGGGGACGAGCCGCCGACCGCCGCTCAGGAGTCCTACCTGAGCACGCTGGCCCGGGAGGCCCACGCCGACCTCCCGGACGACCTGACCAAGGCCGAGGCGTCCAAGCGCATCGACGAACTCCAAGCCAAAACCGGCCGAGGCCAGTAACCCCACAACTCCATGATCGGCGAGGCGCCGCTCGCACCCTCTCCACGCGATCTTGCACTTGCTGTCGCGACAAAAGGCACGCAAGGCGCAGAACAACGACAGCAAGTGCAAGATCGCGGGAGTAGGAAGCAGGGAGCAGGGGCGAGGAGGGGCCCCGCCTCGCCCCTGCCACCCCGCCCGCGGACTGCCCTGCCGCCGTTGGCCGTCAGGCCCAACGGCTGGCCAGGGATGAGCGCTGGAGCCACATCCGCTGATGAGCCTGATGTCTCCGAGTCATCGTGATGACTCACAGACATCACGCTCATCAGAGTGAGGCCCTCCAGGTCATGCGCAGGGAGCAGGGGCGAGAGGGCAGGGGCGAGAGGGCAGGGGCGAGAGGGCAGGGGCGAGGGGCGAGAGGGCGAGAGGGAGGACGACGGGGCGCAGGGCCTGGGGAGGGCAATCAGGGGCGGGGCAGGGGGTGCAGCTTCACCTCGGTCAGGCTGCCCTCGTGCACCTCGGCGGTGAGGTAGGTGGCGTGGGGTTGGGAGCGGCGGTCGGTGGGTGACCCGGGGTTGATCAGGCGTAGCCCACCGGGCGCCTCGGTGTCCCAGGGAATGTGCGAATGCCCGAACACCAGCAGGTCGACGTCGGGAAAGCGAGCCGCGCACCGCTTCTCCCGGCCGGTCCGGGGGCCCGTCTCGTGCACCACAGCGATCCGCAGGCCGTCGAGTTCGACCTGGGCCACCTCCGGCAGCCGGGCGCGCAGCGCCGGCCCGTCGTTGTTGCCGTACACCCCGATCAGTCGGCGCGATCGCACCGTCATGGCGTCGAGCAGGGCCTCGTCCACCCAGTCGCCGGCGTGCACCACCACGTCGGCCGCGTCGATGGCCGCCCAGAGGGGCCCGGGTAGGTCCCGGGCCCGCTTGGGTAGGTGGGTGTCCGCCGTGAGCACCAGCCGCATACCCGGCATTCTCCCCCGAGTCCTGGCCGCCCACCCGGGGGACGTGGGTGGACGGCCGGGCTCCGCCTCCGCCGCCCGGCCCCGTGCGTCATCGACGCTCGGGTACGGGTACCGAGCCGTTCAGGGGGCGGTCAGGGCAGGGTCCAGCGTTGCGCCCCGGTGCCGTTGCAGGTCCAGATCCGCAGTTGCCGTCCGTCGGTGAGATCCGAGTTGGGGATGTCCAGGCAACGCCCGGACTGGGGGTTGCGCAGGCTGCCGTCCGACTGGGCGGCCCACTGCTGGGCCCCGGTGCCGTTGCAGTCGTAGAGCTGCACGAGGGTGCCGTCGGTGGTGCCGCTTGCCTTCACGTCCAGGCACTTGGCGAGCCCTCGCACCGTGCCGTCGCCGGGCAGGGTCCAGCGCTGGGCGGCGGTGCCGTTGCAGGTCCAGGTCTGCACTTTGGTGCCGTTCGCGGTCTGGCTGGAGGCGATGTCCGCGCACTTGCCGAGGGCCTTGACCTCACCGGTGCGCGCGCCGCCGGTGCCGACGCCCGGGCCGGTGAAGGTGTAGCTGTCCACGTCCAGCAACGCCCCGCTCCCGCCGGTGACGACCAGGTACAGGTCGTGGGTGCCGTCGTCCGGCTTGGTCACCGTGGCGCTCAGCTCTGTGTAGTTGTCCCAGCCGCCGGTGTTCGGCACCGCGATCCGGGCGACCTCGGTGCCGGTCGGTGAGTCGTACCGGAAGGAGAGGGTGCCGCCGGGGCCGCCGGAGGAGACCCGGGCCCGGACGCCGGTGATCCCCTTGAGGCTCACCGCGTGGTGTCGGACGCTCTCGCCGCTCTGGACGTCACCCAGCCGCTTGCCACCCTCGGCCGCCGCCTGGTCGATCACCTTGGGGCCGTTGAGCTGGACGAAGTGCTCGGCCTGCCACTGTTTCGGGTAGAGGCTGATCTCCTGCTCACCCGTGAGTGCGACCGAACCGGTCGCCCCACGATCGGTGTAGCTGCCCCGCAGGACGAAGAACAGCACCGAGTCGGGGCCGGCGTGCACCGGTCCGGTGTTGAAGGTCGCGCCGCATCCGGTCCCCTCCCCCTCCTCGTGGGCGTGCTCCTGGTGGCCCAGCGCCGCCCGGACGACCACCGCCGAGCAGGCCGGCGTGCCGTCCTGCGGGTCACTGGCCGTGGCGCCCACCGTCAGGTCCTGCTCCCAGTCGAAGAGTCCGCCGGCGGGCAGTCCGGTCAACGTGACAGTAGGTCGGTTGTTGCCGACCACCACCGACACCACTGTGGTGGCGCTGCGGCCGGTGCCGTCGTTGACGGTGAGCCGGGCGCTGTAGCTGCCGTTCGCGGAGTACGTGAAGGACGGGTTCGCCGCTGTCGAGTCGGTGCTGCCGTTGTTCGTGAAGTCCCACGCGTACGTCAGCGGGTCGCCGTCCGGGTCCGAGCTGCCGGCGCTGGAGAAGGTCACCGCGAGGGGTGCCAGGCCGTTGTCCCGGTTGACGGTGGCCTTGGCCACCGGCGACCGGCCACCCTGGACGTAGTTGATTTTGTAGAGACCCGCGTCGACCGCGCCGGAGAAGTAGCCGCTGCCGTATTCCAGCAGGTAGAGCGAGCCGTCCGGGCCGAACTGCCAGTCGATGGGGTGGACGAGTTGCATGCCGGCGAGCACCGGCTCGATGACTGTCGGTGCCCCGGTGGACGGGTTGCCGTTGTCGAACTGGACCTCCTTGATCCAGTTGCGGCAGTACTCGGAGATCAGCCACTTGTTGTCGTAGTAGGCCGGCCACTTCACGTCCGAGACGAGGTTCGGGTCGTAGTGGTAGACCTCGACGTGGTTGGGCGATCCGCACCCACCCGGGTTGTCCAGCGCCGGCCAGTCCTCACTGCCGCCGTGCTGCTCCCAGACGAGTGCCGGTCTGGTCGGCGGTAGCTGCTGGACGCCCGTGTTGCGGGGTGAGTTGTTCACCGGTCCGGTCGAGCCGCCGCAGGGGAACCAACCACGCGGTGTGGCGGTGGCGAAGTCCCAGTCGTTGTAGGCGACGTTGGGGCCGCCACAGTACGGCCAGCCGTAGTTGCCGGGCCCGTTGGCCCGGTTGAACTCGTCGTAGGCCGCCGGGCCGCGGTTGGCGAGGTCGGTGCCGGCGTCGGGGCCGACCTCACCCCAGTAGAGGGTGTTGTTCGCCTTGCGGTCCACCCAGATCCGGTACGGGTTGCGCACACCCATCACGTAGATCTCCGGGCGCGTCAGGGCGGTGCCGGCGGCGAAGAGGTTGCCGGCGGGGACGGTGTAGCTGCCGTCGTTCTCCGGGTGGATCCGGTTGATCTTGCCGCGCAGGTCGTTCGTGTTGCCGGAGGTGCGCTGGGCGTCGTACTGGGCGTTGCGGTTCGTCCGCTCGTCGATCGGGGCCATCCCGGCGGAGTCGCCGCCGGAGTTGGTGTTGTCGCCGACGGCGAAGTACAGGTTGCCGACGGTGTCCCAGCTCATCGAGCCGGCCGAGTGGCAGCACAGATCGCGTTCGGTGGGCCACTCGATCAGCATGTCCTCGCTGCCCGGGTCGAGCAGCAGCGTGGACGGGTTGAAGGTGAACCGACTGATCCGGTTGACCAGTGGGGTGACCTTCGGCGAGTAGAAGAGGTAGACCCAGCGGTTGCTCGCGAAGCTCGGGTGCAGGGTGATGCCGATCAGGCCGTCCTCGAAGCGGGCGTCCAGCGCCAGGGTGAGGGCCACTGTGGTGGACCTGGTCGCCGGGTTGTAGAGGCGGACCTGACCACCGGCGCTGCTGGTGCCCCGGTTGATGTAGAAGACCTTGCCGTCGGGCGCCACGGCCAGTTCGATCGGTTCGCCCATGGACAGGCCGCCATCCAGTGCGACCTTCTCGAAACCGGCGGTGGCGGGCGGAGCGAGGGCGGCGGCCTGGGCCGGGGACGCGGCCGGCAGAACGCTTGCCTGCGGGACGAGACAGAGGGTGACCAGGACGGTGAGCAGTGTGGTGGCGCTGACGAGACGTCGGCGCGGTGTGCGGGACACGAGACCTCCAGCTGTCCGGGGGATCTCGGTGCCGCTCCCGCCGACTGGAGGAGCACCGCAGGGTGTCCCGGACATTAACGTCTTTCACTGGAAAGCGATAGAACTTCGCGTTGCCAGATAGAAAGTTGTCACGATCTCCGCGAAAGTCCGGCTCAGCGGTCCACCGGAGAGAAGTACGCCGGGGGCATCCCGCACTGACGCAGCGTCGGGTCCCGCTCGACGTCGGTCAGCACACCGGCGGCGTTGATCAGGCCGATGTGGGAGAACGCCTGCGGGAAGTTGCCCAGCTGCTCCCCGGTCAGCGGGTCGATCTGCTCGGCGAACAGGCCGAGGTCGTTGACCCGCTCCGCCAACCCTCGGAACAACTCGTGCGCCCGGTCCCGCTCACCGGCCAACGCCAGGCAGCACACCAGCCAGAACGAGCAGATCACAAAACCCGCCGGGTCACCGTCCCAGCGCCGCAGCAGGCCGTCGTGGGAGAGCCGCTGCTCCACCGCGCGGATCGTCGAGCGCATTCGCGGGTCGTCGGCCCGCAGGAACCCGACCAGCGGCATCACCAGCACCGAGGCGTCCAGGCCGTCGGATTCGAAACTTCCGGTGTACGACTGGAGCCGCTCGTTCCAGCCCCGCTCGAACACCTCCGCGCGCACCGCGTCGCGGGCGGCCGCCCAGCGGGCCACGTCCTGCGGCTCTCCGAGCCTGTCACCAAAGCGGACCGCCCGATCCAGGGCGACCCAGCACTGCACCTTCGAGGACACGTGGTGGTGCTGGACGCCGCGCTCCTCCCACATGCCCGCGTCGGGCAACTCCCAGTCCCGCTCGGCCTGGTCGGCGAGCACCCGGAGCACGTGCTGCACCTCCGGGTCCAGCGGCTCCAGCTTGTCGCGCATCAACCAGGCGGCATCCATCGCCTCGCCGAAGATGTCGGTCTGCCGCTGCTGCCACGCGTCGTTGCCGATCACCACGGGTGGGCTGTCGCGGTAGCCGCCGAGCTGTTCCAGGCGGTGCTCGGTGAGGTCCCGCTCCCCCAGCACCCCGTACATGATGGGCACCGGCCTGTCGTCGATGCGGCCCATCGCCCGGCCCAACCAGGCGAACTGCCGCTGCACCTCGTCCAGGCACGCCGTCCGCCACAGCGCCCGCAGGGTCAGGCTGAAGTCGCGCACCCAGACGTAGCGGTAGTCGTAGTTGCGGTCCCCGCCGAGTTTCTCCGGTAGCGAGGTGGTCACCGAGGCCACCACCGCTCCGCTGGGCCGGTACGTCATGCCCTGCACCACCAGCCGGCTGCGTCGCACCTGCTCGGGGTAGAGCCCGTCGTAGGGGTGTTCGGTCGACCAGGAACGCCAACCCGCGACCGTGTCGGCGATGGTCTGGTCGGCGTCCGGCACCTCCGGCAGCGGGGCGTCGTAGGTCGGGGCGTACCCGAGGGTGAAGTTGTGTTTCGTGCCGGCGCGGACGGTGAACGTCCCGGTGGCCTCGCCGTCCAGGGCGGTCAACCGCTCGCTGCAGCGCAGGGTGAGTCGGGCGGCACCGGCGATCGCCTCCAGCATGTCCTTCCGCTCGATCAGGTACGCGATGGTGCGGCCGTACTCGAAACGCGGCCGGTAGTGCACCCGCATCTGCACCGAACCGGACAGGCCCTCCACCGAACGGACCAGCACCTGCGGCGAGTGCAGACCGACGTCGTGACCGCGTGAGCCGGGCTCGAAGGCGAGCGCGTCGGTCAGCGCGACCTCCCCGTGCGCGGTGTGGAAGACCGTCCGCAACACCAAGGTGTCCTCAAGGTAGGAGCGCTCGACCCGGTAGTCGCCCTCGGGCTGGATGGACCAGTGCCCGGCGTTGTCGTCGAGCAGCCGCCCGAACACCGACGGGGCGTCGAAGCGGCCCGGGCACCACCAGTTGACCGAGCCCGAGGCGTCCACCAGCGCCGCGCTGCGGCCATCGGCGAGGAAACCGTAGTCGCTGATCTGTCCGCTCTCCACCTGACTGGCTACCCGGGCAGTCGCCGCCCATTCCCCTCCTGCCCGGCGACGGACAACGCGTTACCGGTCGGCCTGGGCGGGAACCCGGGGAGCTGACGAGGGAGGATGCTCATGACGTCAGCTTCGGGGCCGACCGGCAACTGGCGGCCCGGCACACAGGGTGGCGACCTGCTTCCATCCGGACCGGCCGGCCGGCTGTCGACACCGAGCGGGAACGGCAACGGGCCCGAGGGCGGGCCGCCGACCGTGACGATCGGCTCGTACCCGGACTATCCGACCGCACAGCGGGTCGTCGACTACCTGGCCGACAACCGCTTCCCGGTGGAGCACAGCGCCATCGTCGGCACCAACCTCACCCTGGTGGAGACGGTGCTCGGGCGAATGACCACCGGTCGAGCCGGCCTGCTCGGCGCCGGCACCGGCGCCTGGTTCGGGCTCTTCATCGGCCTGTTGTTCGGCATCTTCACGGTCGGCAACTGGCTGGCGGTGATCCTGGTCGGGCTGGTCATCGGCGCGATCTGGGGTGCCGTCTTCGGCGCGGTGGCGCACGCCATGACGGGCGGGCAGCGCGACTTCACCTCGGCCAGCTCGCTGCGCGCCGGGCAGTACGCCGTGACCGTCGACGCACAGCTCGCCGACCAGGCGCGACAGCTCCTCGGTCGGATGCAGATGCCCAACTCGGCGACGAACGCCCGCTGAGCGACGTTCGATCGGCCGTCCCGGCACACACCGGGGCGGCCGTTTCGTCGTTCAGTCGTGGTACGCCAGCTCGCCGGCCCGCAGCGGCACGTCGACCCGGTTCTCCGGCGGTGCCAGCGGGCAGGCCCAGCGGTCGTCGTACGCGCAGCTCGGGTTGTAGAGGTAGTTGGCGTCCAGCCGGACCCGGTCACCGGGCAGCACCTCGACGCCCCGGCCGAAGGTGCCCTTCACCGTGTCGGTGAGGTACCGCCCTCCCCCGTAGCTGTCCCGCCCGCAGGTGCCGTCGCGCAGCGGAACGAACAGCCCGCCCCCGTACGCCTCGATCCACCACAGGGTCAGCGGCCCCCACGGCGTCTCGGCCACCGCGACCCGCCGGTACGCGACCACCCCGTCCGGGCCCCCGGTGTCGATGCGCAGCTCACCGCTGGCCGAGCGCAGGGGCGCTTCGACAACGGCCTCGGGATTGGGCGGGAAGTAACGCACCCCGGCGAAGTCGGGTCGCTCCGCCACCGGGATCGGGCTCTGCGGGTGGTTGGCGAAGAGTTCGTCGCGGCCGGCGCGGAAGCCGGCCAGGTCGACGTCGGACAGGTACAGCCGGGCCACCCGCTTCCGCCAGTCGGCCAACTCCAGATCATCCACGCCACCGAGCCTATGCCGTGGCTCCGCGGCAGCTCAGCGCGACGGCCAGTTGGTGAGGACGGCGTCGAGGGCGTCCAGGGTGCGCGACCAGGAGTCGTCGGCGGGGCGCGGGGTGTGCCGGAAGCCGCCGGTCTTCTCCAGACTGACGAACCCGTGGAACGTGCTGTGCATCATCCGTACCGCGTCGGTCTGGTCCGGCTCGGAGAGCTGGTAGCCGCGCAGGATCGCCCGGGTCATCTCGGCGTGCCGGACGCCCGCGCTCGCGGCGGCCGTCTCCGGGTCGAGGTCGATCTGCATGGCCGCGTATCGGCCCGGGTGCTCTCGCGCGTAGTCGCGGTACGCGTTGGCGAACGCGACGAGAGCATCCTTGCCGGCCCGGCCGGCGAGCGCGGCGGCGACCCGGTCGGCCAGCTCCGCCAGCGCCAGCAGGGCCATTCTGACCCGTAGTTCGCGCGCGTTCTTGAGGTGGAAGTACAGGCTGGCGTCCTTGACCCCGAAGTGGCGTGCGAGGGCGGCGACTGTGACGTTCTCCAGGCCCACCTCGTCGGCCAGCTCGGCCGCGGCCAGCGTCAGACGTTCGGCGGTCACCCCGGCACGTGCCATGCAGCACACTCCCAACCTGTCCCCAATAATCACTTGCCTAGAAGGGCTAGGCTACTACCTATGTTGGTCCTGACCGAATCCGTCATCCGCGCGTCCTTCGTCAATTGCAGTCGAGGCGAGGCGAAGCGGCTGACCGTACCTAACGATCTTGAAATGCGGCCGTGGGACGACCTCGACTTCCTCGGCTGGCGCGACCCGTCCGCGCCACAGCGGGCCTACCTGGTCGCCGAGATCGACGGCAAGCTGGCCGGGGTGGTGCTGCGGGCCGCGACGCACCAGACGGGGCGCGTGCGGCACAGCATGTGCTCGTTCTGCCTGACCACGCACCTGGGCGGAGGCGTCTCGCTGATGACCGCCCCCAAGGCCGGCCCGAGCGGGCGGCAGGGCGACTCCGTGGGCACCTACCTGTGTTCCGACCTGGCCTGCTCGCTCTACCTGCGGGGCAAGAAGCACGCCGGGCCTCCCGCGCCCGAGCCGCTGCCCCTGCCGGAGAGGATCGACCGCGTCAGGAGCGCCCTCGCGACGTTCCTCCGCAAGGTCACCGAGTGACGGGTCGCGGCAGACGGCGCGGCCGGGGCCGAAGCGTGTTCGGACCCCGGCCCGCCTGCGGTTAGCGGTCGGTGGCCAGGCGGGCGTGCAGGTGCTCGTCGTAGCGGCGGCCGTCGCCGTAGCGGTACGACTCGCGCAGGGTGCCCTCGGCCGGGTAGCCGGCGCGCTCGGCGACCCGGCAGGACGCCGGGTTGGCCACCGCGTGACACAACTCCACCCGGTGCAGCCCGAGATCCGCGAACGCCCACTCGGTGAGCCGGACGACGGCGCGCGCCGCCACCCGACGCCCCCGCGCCGCGGGCATCGTCCAGTAACCGATGGACGCGTCGCCGTCGCGGATATTGTGCAGCGACACCGAGCCGAGCAGCTCGCCGCCGGCCGCCGCGGTGACCGCCATCGAGGCGTGGCCGCCGGTGGACCAGTCGGCCCGGCGACGCACCCAGAGCAGCGCGACCTCGTCGTCGATCGGGCCGCCGCCCTGCGGGTTCCACTGGGCGATCGCCGGATCACGGAGGGCGTCGCGCACCGCCGGGGCGTCCTCGTCCCGCCACGGGCGCAGCAACAGGTCGGCGGCGCAGAGTTCCACGTGTTCCACGAGGCCGGAGTCTGGCACAACCTACGGCCTGGGCGCCGCTCGTTTCACACGGGCTTATTTCAAAGCTGCACGAACTGACGCTCAACACCCGTGGAAGTGACCGACGCAACGCTCAAACGATGTTATTTAAATTTGAAAGAGTGCTACCGTCGTGGGCATGACCGAGAGCCTGGACAGCACCCGAGAGGCCGCCTGGCGCGCCTACATCGAGGCCAGCCAGCGTCTCTACACGCAGTTGGAAGAGGATCTGCGGGTCGCCAGCGATCTCAGCTTCTCCGACTACCACGTGCTGGTCCTGCTCTCCGAGGCACCCGGGCAGCGGCTACGGATGGGCGAGCTGGCCAGCCGGCTGATCTTCTCGCCCAGCCGCCTCACCTACCAGGTCTCCTCCATGCAGCGTCGTGGCCTGGTCAGCAAGGAGCCCTGCCCGGACGACCGGCGCGGCAGCGAGGCGGTCCTCACCGCCGCCGGGCTGCTCGCCCTGCGAGAAGCCGCACCCCACCATCTGGCGTCGGTGCGTACCCATCTCATGGACGACCTCGACGATGCCGAGGTCGCCTGCCTCACCCGGGTCTTCGACCGGCTCGGCGAGCGCCTGCGGGCATCGCGGGCCAGCTCGACCACCCCCGCCTCACGCTAGGAGCCTCGACATGCCCGCGATCACCGTCGACAACGTTCTCGTCCTTCCCCGCCTGCCCCAGCTCGACGAGGCCACCACGATCCGCCCGGTCCGCACGGTGACCACGGCGCCCAGCGGCTTCGAGGGTGAGGGCTTCCCGGTCCGTCGCGCCTTCGCCGGGGTGTCGACCACCGACCTGGACCCGTTCATCCACCTCGACCAGATGGGCGAGGTCGACTACGCGCCGGGCGAGCCCAAGGGCACCCCGTGGCACCCGCACCGCGGCTTCGAGACCGTCACGTACATCATCGACGGCGTCTTCGACCACCAGGACTCCAACGGCGGTGGCGGCACCATCACCGACGGCGACACCCAGTGGATGACGGCGGGCAGCGGCCTGCTGCACATCGAGGCGCCGCCGGAGCACCTGGTCATGAGCGGCGGGCTCTTCCACGGCACCCAGCTGTGGGTCAACCTGCCCCGCTCGGCCAAGATGAACCCGCCCCGCTACCAGGACATCCGGGGTCGGGAGTCGGCGCTGCTCACCACGCCCGACGGCGGCGCGCTGATCCGGGTCATCGCCGGCGAGGTCGCCGGGCACCGCGGTCCGGGTTCGACCTTCACCCCGATCACCATCACGCACGTCACCGTGCAGCCGGGCGCGCAGGTCGACCTGCCCTGGCGGCCCGACTTCAACGCCCTGGTGTACGTGCTGGGCGGTCGCGGCACGGTCGGCACCGACCGGCGTCCGGTGCGTACCGGCCAGCTCGCTGTGCACGGCCCGGGTGACGCGCTGCGGTTCAGCGCCGACACCTCGCAGGACAGCAACACGCCGGCACTGGACCTGTACATCATGGGTGGTCAGCCGATCCGGGAGCCGGTGGCACAGTACGGCCCGTTCGTGATGAACACCCGGGACGAACTGCTCACGGCGTTCGAGGACTTCAAGGCCGGCCGCCTCGGCGTGATCCCCACCGAGCGGCTCCCGCACACCGGCGGCCAGGGCACCCGACCCTGACCACCGTCGACCGCTGAGGTCGGCGCCGACGCCTCCGGTTCAGCCCGGGGGCGTTGCCGGGATCTTTGCGGTCTCCTGAGGTGGCGCCGACGCCCCCGGGC
>NZ_JBEZEH010000147.1:0-18485 GCF_040648775.1 Micromonospora sp. NPDC049089 | reverse complement strand
AGCTGACCCACTATCGAGTGGGCGATCAGCAGGTAGAACAGCGGGTCGGCGAGGAACGCCTCGGCGGACGGCGCGGATGCCAGTGGCCGGGCGGCCCGCAGCCGGTCGGCCGCGGCCATGAGTTCCCGCTGCGAGTACGCGGCGGGCAGCACCTGGGTGGCGACGGTGGCCCGGGCGTTGGCCACCAGGTTGGCCGGCGGCTCCCCCTTCCAGTAGACCTGGAGGTGGCGGGTGGTGGGGTCGGCGACGATGCCGGCGAAGCCGGAGTTGACGCTGCGCTGCGCCGCGTTCGTGATCTGGGCGGCGGCGTTGTTCATGCGCTGCTGCACCCGGAGCAGCTCGGACCAGGAGGCGAAGCCGCCGGGCACCGGCGTGCTGTCGATGAACGATCCGGTGGCGGGGGCCTTGCCCCCGGGTGCGGCGGTGGCCGGTGTGGCGGTCAGGCCGGCGGCGAGCAGCGTGAGACTGATCGCGGTGACGGCGACGCGACGCAGCGTCGCCACGGGGCGCCGGGTGGTCGGGTGTGGACGGATCATCGGGTACCTCTTCCCCCAGGGGTCGTGGAGCGGGCCGTGCCCGCACCAGGACGGTGGCAGGGGCGTCGACGCCATGGGGCGGATCCTGGACGGGACTGGACACCGCTGGACACTGTTGGACGGGGCGACTGTCCGTAGTGGAACTGTCATACATTGGCAGCCGTCTATCGATCGGCGTAGGGCCGGAATTACCCTGCCCGTGCGCATCCGGGGGGCCGGATGACCGGGGTGGGGGTCGCATGTCTGAGCAGTGGATACCGTCCGGCACTCATCAGACGTCACACGGGTCAGCCGAGCTGGTCCGCGTCTGCACCGAGACGCAGACACTGCCCGAGCTGGCCGGGTTGCTGCGCCAGCTGCGCCGCCGCGAAGCCCGGCAACAGGGCGAGACCCTGCTGACGTACCGACAGTTGGCCGCGAAGACCGGCTGGTCACGCGGGATCCTCGGCGAGTATTTCGCCGGCAACATCCTGCCGCCACCGGAGCGGTTCGACGTCCTCATCCGACTGCTCGGGGCCAGCCCCGCCGAACAGGGGGTGCTGGCCACCGCGCGGGACCGGGTCGAAGAGCGACGCCGACGCCCGAACCGGGAGCACGCGACCAGCGGGCGGGCGGTCGCGCGGGCCGGGGTCGGCGGCCCGCGCGCCGGCACCACGTCCCCCCGGTTCCCGATACCCCGCCAGTTGCCCCCGGCGCTGCCCGGGTTCGTCGGGCGGGCGACCCAACTCGCCCAGCTCGAGGCCGAATGCGCTCGCGCCGTGGCACCCGGGAACGAGGGCATGGCGTCGGTCACCGTCATGACGTTGTCCGGTACGGCCGGGGTCGGCAAGACGACCCTCGCTGTCAACTTCGCGCACCGGGTCGCCGACCGCTTCCCGGACGGCCAGCTCTACGTCGACCTGCGCGGGTTCGACGCCACCGGATCGGTGGTGACGGCCGTCGAGGCGGTCCGAGGTTTCCTGGAGGCCCTCGAAGTACCGCCCGAACGCATCCCCACCCACCTGCCCGCGCAGGTGGGCCTCTACCGCAGCCTGCTCGCCGGCCGCCGGATGCTGGTGCTGCTGGACAACGCCCGCGACGCCGACCAGATCCGACCCCTGCTGGTCGGCAGCCCGAACTGCCTGGTCCTGGTGACAAGCCGCAACCGGCTCGCCGGGCTGATCGCGGCCGAGGGCGCCCGGCCGATCGGCGTCGACCTGCTCAGCACCGCCGAGGCCTGGCAACTGTTGGCCCGGAGGCTCGGCACTGACCGGTTGGCGGCCGAGCCACAGGCGGTGGACGAGATCATCGAGCGGTGTGCGCGGCTGCCGCTGGCGCTGGCCGTGCTCGTCGCGAGAGGTGCGGAGAAGCCGACGTTCCCGCTGGCCACCCTCGCCGCCGAACTGCGGGCGGCGCCGCGACCACTCGACTCGTTCGACGGAGGGGACGCCGGCACCGACGTGCAGGCCGTCTTCTCCTGGTCGTACCGGAGCCTGACCCCGGCGGCGGCCCGCCTGTTCCGGCTCTTCGGCTGCCATCCCGGACCGGACATCGGGTTCGCCGCGGCGGCCAGTCTGGCCGGGCTGCCCCGGGCCCAGGTGCCCCGACTGCTGGCCGAGCTGGCCCACGCGCACCTCGTCACCGAGCACGCCCCCGGTCGGTTCGGCGCGCACGACCTGCTCCGGGCGTACGCGGCCGAGCAGGTCGAACGTCTCGAACCGGGGCAGGCCCGGCGGGCCGCGATCCGGCGCGGGCTGGACCACTACCTGCACACCGCCCACGCGGCGGCACTGCTGCTGCAACCGGGTCGGGACCCGGTCACCCTCACCGCCCCCGCGCCGGGTGTGCTGCCCGAGGAGATCACCGACCTCGGTCAGGCGCTCGCCTGGTTCAGCGTCGAGTATCCGGTGCTGCTCGCGGCCGTCGCCCACGCGAGGCGGGCCGGGTTCGACGGTCACGCGTGGCAGCTGGCCTGGACACTGGTGGACTTCCTGCAACGCCGGGGGCGGTGGCCGGACCTGGCCGTGGCCCAGCGCAACGCCCTGGCCGGGGCGCAGCGGGCCGGCGACCGACCCGGGCAGGCGAACGCCCACCGCGACCTCGCCAGGGTGCTGTCCCGGCTGGGTCGGGTGAATGAGGCGGCGAGGAACTACCGGCAGGCCCTGGCGATCTTCGCGGAGCTGACCGACCACACCGGGCAGGCGCGCACCCACCGCGCGTTCGGCGCGATGCTCGACGGGCTCGGCCGGCACGCCGAGTCCCTGGAGCAGAGCGAGCGGGCCCTGGCGCTGTACCGGGCCGCCGGGCACGTCGCCGGGGAGGCCAGCGCCCGCAACGCGGTCGGGTGGGCGTACGCCCAGCTCGGCCGGTACGAGCCGGCGCTCGGGCACTGCCGGGAGGCGTTGGCGCTGCTGCGGACGACAGGGGACCGGCACGGCGAGGCGAACACCTGGGACAGCCTCGGCTTCATCCACGCCCGACTGGCTGACCACCCGGCGGCGATCCGCTGTTTCCAGCGGGCCCTCGGGCTGTATCGGCGGGTCAGCGACCGCTACGACGAGGCGGACACCCTGTCCCGGCTCGGCGAGAGCCGGCAGGCGGTGGGGGACGCGGCCGGCGCCGCGCGTACCTGGCGGCGGGCCCTGGTCATCCTCAACGATCTTGGCCACCCGGACGCCGAGCGGGTACGGGAGTTGTTGGCCGGGCAGTCCGGGCAGTCCGCCGGTGACGCTGGGCACACCGGCGGTGGTTGAGCGAGGTGCGCCGCCCGGCGTCCGGCCGGGCACTCCGTAGACTGGTACGGCACCGCTCGTCCATTCGAAGAAGGAGCCGTCCCGCGTGACCGTCCAGCCCATCCGTCTGTTTGGGGATCCGGTGCTGCGCACGCCGGCCGATCCGGTGGTCGATTTCGACGCCGAGCTACGTCGGCTCGTCGCCGACCTCACCGACACGATGCGTGAGCAGAACGGCGCCGGCCTGGCCGCGCCGCAGCTCGGTGTGAGCCTGCGGGTGTTCACCTTCGACGTCGACGACGTCCTCGGGCACCTGATCAACCCGGTGCTGGAGTTCCCCGACGAGGAGGAGCAGGACGGCCCGGAGGGCTGCCTGTCCATCCCCGGGCTCTACTTCGACACCAAGCGTCGGCAGAACGTCATCGCCAAGGGCTTCAGCTCGTTTGGCGACCCCATGCAGATCGTCGGCACCGGCCTGATGGCGCGCTGCGTGCAGCACGAGACCGACCACCTCGACGGGGTGCTCTTCCTGGACCGACTGGACCCGGAGGGGCGCAAGGAAGCCATGAAGGCGATTCGCCAGGCCGAGTGGTACGACGCGGCGGCCCCGCCCACGGTCAAGCTCAGCCCGCACATCAGCGACCCGTTCGGTCTGGGGCGCTGACCCGAATGCGCGTGATCTTCGCCGGTACGCCGGCCGTCGCCGTTCCCGCCCTGGCCGCCGTCGCCGCCTCCCGACACGAGCTGGTGGCCGTTGTCACCCGGCCCGACGCGCCCGCCGGGCGTGGACGGGGCCTGTCCCGCTCACCGGTCGGCGAGTGGGCCGACGAGCACGGCGTCGAGGTGCTCACCCCGGCCCGTCCCCGCGACCCGGAGTTCCTCGACCGGCTTCGCGAGCTGGAGCCGGCCTGCGTGCCGGTGGTCGCCTACGGCGCGCTGGTGCCGCCGGCGGCCCTGGAGATCCCCCGGCACGGCTGGATCAACCTGCACTTCTCCCTGCTGCCCGCCTGGCGTGGCGCCGCGCCCGTGCAGCACGCCGTGCTGCACGGTGACGAGCTGACCGGGGCCAGCGTCTTCCAGCTGGAGGAGGGCCTGGACACCGGCCCGGTCTACGGCACGCTGACCGACGAGATCCGCGCCACCGACACCTCCGGGGACCTGCTGGGAAGGCTCGCCGACTCCGGCGCCGGGCTGCTGGTGGCGGTGCTCGACGCGATCGACGAGGGCACCGCCCGGGCCGAGCCGCAGCCGGCCGACGGGGTGTCGCTGGCGCCGAAGCTGACAGTGGACGACGCGCGGGTGCGCTGGAGCGACCCGGCCTTCGCCGTGGACCGGCGGATCCGGGCCTGCACGCCCGCGCCGGGCGGCTGGACGACGTTCCGCGACGAGCGGGTGAAGCTCGGCCCGGTCGTCCCGGTGCCCGACGGCCCCGAGCTCAAGCCGGGGGAGTTGCTGGTGGAGAAGTCCCGGGTGCTGGCCGGCACGGCCACAGTGCCGGTACGTCTCGGCGAGGTCCGGGCCGCGGGCAAGCGGGCGATGAACGCGACCGACTGGGCGCGCGGCGTCCGGGTCGGCACTGGAGAGGACTTCGCGTGACGGCACCGGAGGGAACCCGACCGACGCGCTCCGGCCCGTCGACCAGCCGTGGCGGGGACCGCCGCCCGGTCCGGCCACCGATGGACCGGCCGCGCCGCGCCGCGTACGAGGCGGTGGCGGCGGTGCACCGGGACGACGCGTTCGCCAACCTGGTGCTGCCCATCATCCTGCGGGAGGAGGGGCTGTTCGGTCGGGACGCGGCCTTCGCCACCGAGCTGACCTACGGCACCCTGCGCCACCTGGGCACGTTGGACGCGATCCTGACCGACGCGGCCGGCCGGGACGTGGCCCGGATCGACCCGCCGGTACGCGACGCGCTGCGGCTCGGGGCGTACCAGCTCCTGCACACCCGGGTGCCGCCGCACGCCGCGGTCTCGTCGACTGTGGACCTGGTCCGTTCGGTCGCACCGGGCGCTACCGGTTTCGCCAACGCGGTGCTGCGCGAGGTGTCCACCCGTGACGCGGACGCCTGGGTGGCGAAGCTCGCACCGCCGAGGGAGACCGACCCGGTCGGGCACCTCGCGTTGGCGTACAGCCACCCGCAGTGGATCGTGCGGGCCTTCTCCGAGGCGCTCGGTGGCGATCTGGGTGAGACGGAGCGCCTCCTGATCGAGGACAATGAGCGCCCGCCGGTGCACCTGGCCGCCCGGCCCGGCCTGATCGACCCGGTCGAGCTGGCCGACCAGGTCGGCGGCGCGCCCGGTGCTTTCTCGCCGTACGCCGTCTATCTTCCCGGCGGCTCGCCGGGCGACATCCCGGCGGTGGTCGACGGCCGGGCCCACGTCCAGGACGAGGGCTCCCAGTTGGTGGCCGCCGCGCTCGCCGACGCGCCGCTGGACGGCCCGGACGGACGTTGGCTGGACCTGTGCGCCGGCCCGGGTGGCAAGGCCGGGTTGCTCGGCGCGCTGGCCGCGCAGCGGGGTGCCCGGGTGACGGCTGTGGAGGTGGCCGAGCACCGCGCTCGGCTGGTCTCCCTGGCGACCCGGGACCTGCCGGTGGCTGTGCTGACCATGGACGGCCGTGAGGTCGGTGGCGACCCGAAACTGCCGGAGCAGCACTTCGACCGGGTGTTGGTCGACGCGCCGTGTACCGGACTGGGGTCGTTGCGTCGTCGGCCGGAGTCACGCTGGCGTCGCCAGCCGTCCGATCTGCCGCCGCTGACCCGGCTGCAACGGGAACTGCTCGGCGCGGCGCTGCGGGCGGTCCGCCCGGGTGGCCTGGTCGCCTATGTGACCTGTTCGCCGCACACCGTCGAGACGCACGTGACGGTGACCGAGGCGGCCCGCCGTAGCGGGGTTCCGGTGGACTTCGTGGACGCCCGCCCGCTGCTGCCGGCCGGCATGCCCGGTCTCGGTGACGGGCCGACAGTGCAGCTCTGGCCACACCGCCACGGCACCGACGCGATGTTCCTCGCCGTCCTGCGCCGAGGCTGATCCGTTCCACGCGTCCGGCCGGTCAGCCGACCGGCCGGACGCATGCGCTCATGCTCTGCGCGACCGGGCTTCCGCAGGCCTAGGTGACCGGGAGGCCTAGGTGACCGGGAGGCCCTTGGTGCCGGCGTTCTTCATCGAGCGGGTCAGGTTCCGGTCGGAGATCCAGAGGAAGCACTGCACGCCCCGGTTCCCGTTGCGCCATTCTTCCTCGTACGGCTGGTAGTAGATCGTGCCGGCGCGGAAGTCGAGCTGGGAGTTGTCCGGGACCTTGGCGTACTTGGCGATCATCGTCTGGCAGGCCCGGTGGGTCCGCTTGGTGCCGCGGGTGAACTCGGCGTAGCTGGTGTCCGGCGCCTGCCAGACCCCGACGAACTCGGCGTGGTGCTTGGCCGTGCAGGAAACCGGCACCATCTCGTCGATGTCGTCCTTGACCAGCTTCGGGTTGAAGCAGCGGTACGCCAGCGGGGCCGGCCCGGACAGCGCGCCCCGGAGGCTGCCGGTGCGCAGGTCGACAGCGGTGTCGTCGATGCTGGCGATCTCGGTGACGTCGCAGCGGTACCAGCGGGCCCCGCCCGACCAGGCCTGCGGCGACGGCAGGACGACGGTCAGGCCGAGCCGCCCGGAACGCCAGTCGGCCCCCACCGCCTTGTTGACCGCCGTGTCGCACCCGGTCTGCGCGGCCCGCATGCCGGCCGAGCCGGGCTGCGGGGGCGTGCCGGCCTCGGCGCCCGGACCGGTGAGGGTGCCCACGTGCATGGTCTCCACCCGGTGCGCCTCGGTGCACGCCGTCGGGTTGTAGCCGGTCAGGAAGCCGACCTGCTGGGAGCTCTGGTGGCAGATGTCGGCGGAGGGGACGAACTGCTGCGCCGCGACAGGCGCCGGCCAGTCGTCGGTGAGGTCACTGTCGACTCCGGCGGGTGCGCCGCACCCGGCCAGTGCCAGGGCCAGCGCCCCACCCCCGGCGAACACCGCCAACCACCGTCGCATCCCGACCTCCCGCCGCTGCTGGCCTCCGACCGGACCCAGCCGGTCGATTGCGCCACGGCGCAGCAGCATACGGCACCGATGCTCAGATCGCGGGCAGTCCCTCCGGGCCGACGTCGCGCATCGAGCGGGTGAGTTTGCGGTCGTCGCTCCACAGGAAACAGCGCACCCCACGGTCGCCCTCCTCCCACTCCCGCTGCGACGGCGGGTAGTAGATGGACCCGGCCCGGTACGGCAGCTCGCTGTTGTTGGGTACCGCCGCGTACTCGGCGATCAGCGCCATGCAGCGCCGGTGCGCCTGCTCGGCGGACTTGGCGAACTCCGCCCAGCTGATGTCCCGCTCGTCGTAGACGCCCACGAACTCGGCGCGGTGCGGCTCGGTGCAGAGCACCGGCGCCATGTAGTTGAGGTTGTCGCCGATCAGTTTGGGGTCGAAGCAGCGGTGCGTCAGGGGCGTGTCGCCGATCAACGCGCCGCGCAGGCTGCCGGTGCGGTTGACCGGGCGGGTGTTGTCGATGCTGCCGGTCTCGCTGAGGTCGCAGCGGTACCAGCGGGCGCCGCCGGCCCAGGCGGGCGCGGACGGCAAGGCGAGGGACAGCGCGAGTCGGGCCGTGTGCCAGTCGCCGCCGAGCACCTCCCGGGCCCGCTGGTCGCATTCGGCGCGAGCCGTGCGCAGCGCCTGCGATCCGGGTTCCGGTCGGGCCTCGGTCAGCGCGTCGGGTCCGACGAAGGTGCCGACGTGGATGGCCTCGGCCAGGTGGTTGCGCGCGCAGTCCACCGTCTCGTACGTGCTGGCCTGCACGACAGTGGCGATCCGTGGCAGGCAGGTGTCGGTGGCGGGGGTGAACGGTTTGGGAACCCGCAGCGTCGGCCAGTCGTCGGTGAGATCACCGTCCGCGCCTCGCGCCGGCGCGCAGCCGGCCAGCAGCATCGTCGTGACGCTGGCCAGCGCCAGCGCTGGAAGCCACCGTCGCATCGTCCGCCCTCCCGGGAGCTGGCGGCCGGTCGCCGCGCCCCGCGGCGAGACCCCGGCGGGCGTGCAGCTTACGGCACCGTCCCGGTTGGAGTGTCGTCGCGTTTCCGTCGATCGGCCAGTGGCTGATATCTGTTCGTCCGGATTCGGGGGCCCGGAGCGTCCAATTCTGCACCAATGGTCACTGCTGGGTCACAGGGCGTCCCCAAAGGTGCCGCGATGCGGGTGGCGGATGGCCACGTTCGTACACTGGCCCCGTGACCGTACCGCCGCCGATCGTCGCGCCGAGCATCCTGGCCGCCGATTTCTCCCGCCTCGCCGAAGAGGTCCGTGCCGTCGAGGACGCCGCGGACTGGTTGCACGTCGACGTGATGGACAACCATTTCGTGCCGAACCTGACCATTGGGCTGCCCGTGGTGCAGAGCCTGCGGGCTGTCACGGCGATGCCCTTCGACGTGCATCTGATGATCGAGGACCCGCGCCGGTGGGCCCCCGGGTACGCCGACGCCGGGGCGTACAACGTCACCTTCCACGCGGAGGCGTCCGACGACCCGGTGGCGCTCGCCAAGGACCTGCGCTCGGCAGGCGCGAAGGCGGGCCTGGCCATCGACCGGGACACCCCGATCGAGCCCTACCTGGACCTGCTGCCCAGCTTCGACACCCTGCTGATCATGACGATCAAGGCGGGCTTCGGTGGGCAGCGGTTCATTCCGCAGCTCCTGGAGAAGGTGCGGACGGCCCGGCGGCACGCGTCGGCCGGGCACCTGGAGCTGCGCATCGAGGTGGACGGCGGGATCGCCGCCGACACCATCGAGCAGGCGGCGGCGGCCGGCGCCGACGCGTTCGTGGCCGGCACCGCCGTGTACGGGGCCGCCGATCCGGCGGAGGCGGTACGGCACCTGCGGGCACTGGCGGAACGCGCGGCGCCCGGGGCCTGAGGTGGAGCCCGAGGCCGACCGCAAGGACATCATTCTCGTCGTGGACGACGACGAGGACATCGCCCGGTTCGTCGAGTTCAACCTGCGGCTGCACGGCTTCGAGGTGATCCACGCCAGCGACGGCCAGGAGGCCCTGGAGGTCATCGAGCGCCAACGGCCGGACCTGGCGGTGGTCGACCTCATGATGCCCCGGATCGACGGGTTGGAGCTGACCCGCCGGTTGCGCGCCGACCCGATGACGTCCGCCCTTCCGGTGATCATGCTGACCGCCAAGGGGATGACCGTCGACAAGGTGCACGGGCTCAGCGCCGGCGCCGACGACTACCTGGTCAAGCCGTTCGACACCGCCGAGCTGGTGGCCCGGGTCTCATCCACGCTGCGCCGGAACAAGGAGTTCCGGGAGGTTTCCCCGCTGACCGGGCTGCCCGGCAACAGCCGGATCCGTCGGGAGATCAGCGATCGGGTCCGCAACGGCGTGGACTACGCCGTCGGCTACGTCGACATCGACCGGTTCAAGAGCGTGAACGACAGGTACGGCTTCGTGCGCGGCGACGACTTCATCTCCGCGCTGGCCCGCAGCCTGCACCGGGCGGTGGTGGGCGTCGGGCTGCCACCGGCCTTCCTCGGTCACGTCGGCGGCGACGACTTCGTCATCGTCTGCGCCCCGGACCAGGTGCGCCCACTGACGTCCCGGGCGGTCGTCGACTTCGAGAACGCCGCCGACACGCTCTACGACCAGACCGACCGGGAGCGTGGCTTCGTCGAGTTGAAGGATCGACGCGGCAACATCCGGCGGGCGGCCCTGGTCACGCTCTCCATCGGGGTGTCCCTCTCCGACGCCGGCAAGCGGTTCACCGACCCGCTCGAAGCGATCGCGGTGGCCTCGGAGATGAAGACGGTGGCCAAGAGTCAACCGGGCTCGTACGTGGCGGTGGACCGGCGTCGAGGCGTCACCTGAGCGTGATAACGCTGTGAAGTAGCTCGCCTAGGTGGCGACGGAGGCGGATCGGCGTGTAAGACTTCCCGTGTACCCACCACGCGCTGGCGGGACTCGGTGAAATTCCGAACCGGCGGTGATCCACGGTTTGACCGTGGTCAGCCCGCGACCCGGACGGCTCTGCCGTCCGGTGGACCTGGTGAAAATCCGGGGCCGACGGTTGGGGGCGGTTCGTCCGCGCCCAGAAAGTCCGGATGGGAGACAGCGCGCGGGACGGACGGGTCCGAGCCGGCCGCTGGCTTCAGCGTGCCGTGCCGATCCCCCGGGGCGGCTGTGCCGTTCCCGGAATCCGCCACCGCCTGCCCGTGGCCCCATGGCCACCGCCTCCCTGACCGCCAGCGCGCGGACGGCGAGTGAGAGGGCAGGGGCAGCGCGATGGCCAGCGTCTCCGTTGATGAGGCGATGCGGCGTGCGATCGAGTTGGCGGCGCGCGGGCTCGGCACCACCAGCCCCAACCCCGTGGTCGGGTGCGTGCTCCTCGACGAGAACGGCGAGGTCGTGGGCGAGGGATTCCACGCGTACGCCGGGGGGCCGCACGCCGAGATCGTCGCCCTGGCGCAGGCCGGGCGGCGGGCCAAGGGCGGCACCGCGATCGTCACTCTGGAACCCTGCGACCACACCGGCCGCACCGGCCCCTGCAGTTCCGCGCTCGTCCAGGCCGGGGTGGGCCGGGTGGTCATCGCCGTACCCGACCCGAACCCGGTCGCTTCCGGGGGTGCCGCCACGTTGCGCGCCGCCGGGGTCCGGGTCGATCTGGGGGTACGCGGCGAGGAGGCCGAGGCCGGCAACGTCGCGTGGTTGACCTCGATGCGCCGAGGCTGGCCGTACGTGATCTGGAAGTACGCCGCCACGCTCGACGGTCGCTCCGCCGCGGCGGACGGCACCAGCATGTGGATCACCTCGGAGGCGGCCCGGATCGACGTGCACGCGCTGCGCGGCACCGTCGACGCGGTCATCGCCGGGGTGGGCACCGTGCTCGCCGACGACCCCCGGTTGACCGCCCGCAACCTGCGCGACGGCAGCCTGGCCATCCGGCAGCCGCTGCGGGTGGTGGTGGACAGCTCGGGGCGTACCCCGGCTGACGCCAAGGTCCGCGACGGCGCCGCACGCACCTGGATCGCGACCGCCGACGAGGTCGGCGCCGACCCGGACGGCCGGGTCGACCTGTCGGCGCTGCTCGCGGCGCTGCACCAGCGCGGGGTCCGCGCGGTGCTCCTGGAGGGCGGCCCCCGGCTGGCTGGCGCGTTCCTGGAGGCCGGCCTGGTCGACAAGATCGTCGGGTACGTCGCGCCGCGGTTGCTCGGCGCCGGCCCGACGGCTCTGGTCGACGCGGGAGTGACCACCATCGCTGAGGCCATCGATCTGGAGTTCGTCGACGTTACGCAGATCGGTCCGGATCTCCGGATCACTGCTTTGCCCCGGAAAAGGGAGGGCTGAGATGTTCACCGGCATTATTGAGGAATTGGGCGAGATCGTCCGGGTGGCGCCGACGGCAGGCGATTCGGCGCTGCTGGGCGTACGCGGCCCGCTGGTCACGTCCGACGCCCGCCACGGCGACTCGATCGCCGTCAACGGTGTCTGCCTGACCGTCGTGGACGTGGCCGATGGTGTCTTCACCGCCGACGTGATGGGGGAGACGCTGCGCCGCTCCGCGCTGGGCGCGCTGCGCCCCGGCGACCCGGTCAACCTGGAGCGGGCCGCCGCGCTCGGTAGCCGGCTCGGTGGGCACCTGGTGCAGGGCCACGTCGACGGCGTCGGTGAACTGATCTCCCGGGAGCCGGCCGAGCAGTGGGAGACGGTCCGGTTCCGGCTGCCCGCCGCCCTGTCCCGGTACGTGGTGGAGAAGGGCTCGATCACCATCGACGGTGTCTCGTTGACAGTCGCCGCGGTCGGCGCGGACGAGTTCGCCGTCGGGCTGATCCCGACCACGCTCAAGCTGACCACGCTCGGCGCGAGAGGCGTCGGCGACCCGGTCAACCTGGAGGTCGACGTGTTGGCCAAGTACGTCGAGCGGCTGCTCGGCGACCGGCTCACCCACGCCGACGCCCGCGGGCTGGCCTCGGACCAGGGCGGGGTGGCCTGATGGGTCCGCTCAGCTGGCTGCTGGACGCCCAGGTGCACGTCGCCGGGTCGCCGGTGCTGGCCAGGGAGATCGTCGGCAACGCGTTCGGGCTGGTCTCGGCGTTGCTCGGGTTGCGCCGGCTGGTCTGGGCGTGGCCGGTCGGCATGGTCGGTAACGCGCTCCTGCTCACCGTCTTCCTCGGCGGGGTGTTCGCCACCCCGCAGGAGCACGACCTGTACGGGCAGGCCGGCCGGCAGGTGTTCTTCTTCGCGGTCAGCGTCTACGGCTGGTGGCGTTGGCAGCGCAACCGTCGCGGCGATTCCGGGCAGGCCGCTGTCGTCCCGCGCTGGGCCACCGGGCGGGAGCGGCTGATGCTGCTGCTGGCCGCCGTGGTCGGCACCGCCGCGGCGTACCCGCTGCTCAAGGCCCTCGGTTCGTGGGGCCCGCTGCCCGACGCCTGGATCCTCACCGGCAGCCTGCTGGCCACGTACGGCATGGCCCGCGGCTGGGTGGAGTTCTGGCTGCTCTGGATCGCTGTGGACGCGGTCGGGGTGCCGTTGCTGCTGCGCGGCGGGTTCTACCCCTCGGCCGTCATGTACCTGATCTACGGCGCCCTCTGCGTCTGGGGCTTCGCCGCCTGGTGGCGCACCTCCCGCGCCACGGCCACCGTTCGTAAGCCCATCTACCGGGAGGCCGTCGCATGACCAGCTTTGGGGATATCGAGCAGGCGATCGCGGACATCGCGGCTGGCCGGCCGGTCGTCGTGGTCGATGACGCGGACCGGGAGAACGAGGGCGACCTGATCTTCGCGGCCGAGTTGGCCACGCCGGAGCTGATGGCGTTCATGGTTCGCTACACCTCCGGCTACGTCTGCGTGGCGCTCACCGAGAGCGAAGCCGACCGGCTCGACCTGCCGCCGATGCACCACACCAACCAGGACCGGCGCGGCACCGCGTACACGGTGACGGTGGACGCCCGCGAGGGCGTCAGCACCGGCATCTCGGCGGCCGACCGCGCGCACACCAGCCGGCTGCTCGCCGCCGCGGCGACCGAGCCGACCGATCTGGCCCGCCCCGGCCACGTGGTGCCGCTGCGCGCTCGCGAGGGCGGGGTGCTGCGCCGGCCGGGGCACACCGAGGCGGGGATCGACCTGACCCGGCTGGCCGGGCTGCGTCCGGCCGGCGTGCTCTGCGAGCTGGTCAACGACGACGGCACCATGATGCGCCTGCCCGACCTGGAGAAGTTCTCCGCCGAGCACGGCCTCACGCTCGTCACCATCGCCGACCTGATCGCCTACCGCCGGCGTACCGAGAAGCAGGTCGAGCTGGTCGCCGACGCCCGGATGCCGACGAAGCACGGGGTGTTCCGGGCGCTCGGCTACCGCGCCGAGCACGACCCGGCCGAACATGTCGCGATGGTGCTGGGTGACATCGGTGACGGCCAGGACGTGCTGGTCCGGGTGCACTCCGAGTGCCTGACCGGGGACGTGTTCGGCTCGCTGCGCTGCGACTGTGGACCGCAGCTGGACGCCGCACTGGCTCGGGTCGGGCAGGAGGGCCGGGGCGTGGTGCTCTACGTCCGTGGGCACGAGGGGCGCGGCATCGGCCTGCTGCACAAGCTGCAGGCGTACCAGTTGCAGGACCAGGGCCGCGACACCGTCGACGCCAACCTCGACCTGGGCCTGCCGGCCGACGCCCGCGACTACGGCACCGGCGCGCAGATCCTCTACGACCTGGGCGTGCGGTCGATGCGGCTGCTGACCAACAATCCGGCCAAGCGGGCCGGCCTGGAGGGGTACGGGTTGACCATCACCGGCCGCGAGGGGCTGCCGGCCGGCGCGCACCCGGAGAACATGCGCTACCTGCGCACCAAGCGGGACCGGATGGGTCACCTGCTGGACGAGTTGGACGAGGTCTCCGAGGCGCCGCTGGGGCGTCCGGTCGCCAACGACGAGATCGGAGCATGACGATGGCGGGTTTCGGTGAGCCGGGAGTCGAGGCGGTCGACGCCGCGGGGCTGACCGTCGGGGTCGTTGCCGCCCGCTGGCACGGCGAGCTGACCGATCACATGCTGGAGCGTGCGGTGGCCGCCGCCGAGGCGTGCGGCGCGCGTTCCGTTGTCGCCCGGGTCGCCGGCTCGGTCGAGCTGCCGGTGGTCGCGCAGGCCCTCGCCCGCCGCTGCGACGTGGTGGTCGCCCTCGGCGTGGTGGTCCGTGGGGCCACCGCCCACTTCGACTACGTCTGCCGTTCGGTCACCGACGGGCTGACCCGGGTGGCGCTGGACGAGGGCAAGCCGGTGGCGCACGGCGTGTTGACAGTGGAGACCATCGAGCAGGCCCGTGACCGCGCCGGTCTGCCCGGCTCGGCGGAGGACAAGGGCTGGGCCGCCACGGTGGCGGCGCTCGACGCGGCGCTGGCCGTACGGACGGTGGCTGCGGGCAACGCCCAACGGGTCGGCTTCGGCGGCTGACACCTCTGCCGCCTCTGAAGGCCCGCCTTCAGAGGCGGCCGGCCTCGATGATCCGGCGCAGGAACTGTCGGGTACGAGGCTGCGTCGGCTCGCCGAGCACCTGCTCGGGCGGGCCGCTCTCGACCACCCGGCCGGCGTCGAGGAAGCACACCTCGTCGGCGACGTCCCGGGCGAAGCCCATCTCGTGGGTGGCCAGCACCATGGTCATGCCGTCGGCCTTCAGGTCGCGGATCATCGCCAGCACCTCGCCGACCAGCTCCGGGTCGAGCGCGGAGGTGACCTCGTCGAGCAGCATCAGTCGAGGTGAGTTGGCCAGCGCCCGGACGATCGCCACCCGCTGTTGCTGCCCGCCGGAGAGCCGGTCCGGGTAGGCGTCCGCCCTGGCGGCGAGCCCCACCCGGTCGAGCAGCTCCCGGGCCTGCGCCTCGGCCTCCGCCCGGCCCCGCCCGTGTACGCGACGCGGCGCGAGGGTGATGTTGTCCAACACGCTCAGGTGCGGAAAGAGGTTGTACGCCTGGAACACCATGCCGATCCGCCGCCGGACCCGGTCCGGGTCCACCCGGGGATCGGAGATGTCCTCCCCGTCCAACTCGATGGTGCCGTCGTCGAGCTCGTCGAGCAGGTTGACGCAGCGCAGCAGGGTCGACTTGCCGGACCCGGACGCGCCGATCAGGGCCACCACCTGATGCTCGGCGACGGTCAGGTCGAGTTGGTCGAGCACGGCGTGCCCGCCGAACTCCTTGCGCAGGCCCCGGCAGCGCAGCAACGCCATGGATCAGCCTCCCGACTGTCGGCGGGCCGCGCGCAGCGTCACCCAGTCGGTGACGGCGATCAGGGGGATCGCGAGCAGCACGAAGAGCACCCCCGCCACGATGTACGGCGTGTAGTTGAAGGTCTGGGCGGTGGCGATCTGCGCGGCGCGGACCGCGTCGATCGGCCCGGCCAGCGAGACCAGCCCGACGTCCTTCTGCAACGCCACCACGTCGTTGAGCAGGGGTGGCGCCACCCGGCGGACGGCCTGCGGCAGGACCACGTGCCGCATCGTCTGCCGGTGGGTCAGGCCCAACGAGCGGGCCGCGGCGAGTTGGCTGGAGTGCACCGACTCGATGCCGGCCCGGAACACCTCGGCGAGGTAGCCGCCGTAGGTGAGGACCAACGCGATCCCACCCAGCACCAGCACCGGCGGCATGCCCTGCAACCGCAGCCCCGGCACACCGAGGGTGAGCAGGTACAGCACGATGATCAGCGGTAGGCCGCGGAAGGTGTAGGTGTAGCCGGCGGCCAGCGCGCGGACCGGGAAGAAGACCGGCCCGCGCAGCGTCCGCAGCACGGCGAGCACCAGCCCGAGCAGCAGCGCGCCGACCGCACAGCAGACCAGCAGCCGTACGTTGAGCCAGAGCCCGCTCAGCACCGTCGGCAGCGCGTCGCGGGCGATCTCCGGATCCAGGAACGACCGCCGGACCCGGTCCCAGCCCGGCGCTCCGGTCACCGCGAGCACCAGCAGCGTGCCGAGCGCCGCCGTCGAGGACGCCGCGACGAGCACGCTGAGGACGGTCTGCCGACGCCGGTACGCCGACCGCCGCAGCTGCGCCTCCGAGGGCACCCGATCCAGAAGCGTCACCGCAGCTCGGCCGCCCCCGCCACCTGGGCGAGCCACTTCTGTTCCAGCTCCTTCAACGTCCCCGCGGTGGTGAGCTGACCGACCGCCCCGCTCACGCAGGAGGTCAGTGGGGAGTTCTTGTCCAGCAGCAACCCGAACGCCTCGGGCGTACCGACCTGCGGCACCTGCCCGACGATCACGGCGTCGGTGATCTCCGCACCGGTGATGTAGAAGGCGGTCGGAAGATCGACCACGAGACCGTCCAGCTGCCCGTTCTGAAGGGCCTTCTTGGCATCGTCGTTGCTGTTGTAGACCTGCGGCTTGGCGGCCGGCTTGATCACGTCGGTGATCGCCTGGTAGCTGGTGGTGCCCACCTGCGCGCCGAGCCGGGCGTCCCGCAGCTCGGCCAGCGACTTCCGGCCGGCGATCTTCGAGGACTTCAACGCGATGACGGTCTGCCGCACCAGGTAGTACGGCGCGGAGAAGTCGACAGCCTGCTTGCGTTCGTCGGTGATGGAGAACTGGTTGATGTCGAAGTCGAAGTCCTTCGGCCCCGGCGCGATGGCGGTGTCGAACTTGACCCGGGTCCAGGTGACGTCGGCGCGGGTGTAGCCGAGCTTCTCGGCCACCGCGTACGCGACAGCGGATTCGAAGCCCTCACCGCTGTCCGGCTTGTCCTTGGCGAACCACGGCTCGTACGCGGGCTGGTCGGTGGCGATGGTCAACTTGCCCGGCGTACGCGTGGGCAGGCTGTCCTTGGCGCAGGACGGTGCTGCGGTGACAGTGGGGGTCGGGTTTTCGTCCTGTGGCGCGCATCCGGCGGTGGCTACGACGACGGCACCGGCGAAGGTGAGCGTGAGGAGACGTGAGCGGCTGGCCATGGCGGACAGCGTAGAGCTCCATGGGCATCGATCGACAATTGTCCCACCATGTTGGTAGGGAATTGTCCGCTTACTGGATTTCGGCAGACCCGGACGTGGGGTGCCGCCGGGGTGGCTGGAAGAATCGTTCCCTGTGAAGACGTTCGAGGAGTTGTTCGCCGAGCTGCAGGCCAAGGCCGCCGCCGGCACCCCGGGCTCGGGCACCGTCGCCGCGCTGGACAAGGGCGTGCACTTCATCGGCAAGAAGGTCGTCGAGGAGGCGGCCGAGTCGTGGATGGCCGCCGAGCACGAGGGGCCGGAGCGCACCGCCGAGGAGATCTCCCAGCTGCTCTACCAGGTCCAGGTGCTGATGCTTGCCAGCGGTCTCGAGCTCAAGGACGTCTACCGACATCTGTGAGTGCCCCCACCCCTGTTGATCGCCAACCGGATCGAAGGAGCACTCCGTCATGCTGCGTGTCGCCATTCCCAACAAGGGCACCCTGGCCGAACCGGCCGCCCAGATGCTGCGCGAGGCGGGCTACCGCCAGCGCACCGACCCCAAGGACCTCGTCTGCCGGGACGAGGCCAACGACGTCGAATTCTTCTACCTGCGTCCGAAGGACATCGCCACCTACGTCGGCTCCGGTGACCTCGACCTCGGGATCACCGGCCGGGACCTGCTGATCGACTCGGCCGCGCCGGCCGAGGAGGTCGTCGACCTCGCCTTCGGCCGGGCCACCTTCCGCTTCGCCGCCCGCCCCGACGACATCGCCTCGGTGCAGGAGCTGGGCGGCCACCGCATCGCCACCGCGTACCCGGGGCTGGTCGAACGGCACCTCGGCGAGGTGGGCGTCAAGGCCGACGTGATCCGCCTCGACGGCGCGGTGGAGAACGCCGTACGCCTCGGCGTCGCCGACGTGATCGCGGACGTGGTGGAGACCGGCGCGACCCTGCGCCAGGCGGGCCTGGTGGTCTTCGGCGAGCCGCTGCTGCGCTCGTCGGCGGTGCTGGTCCGGCGTGCCGGCGCACCCGCGCAACCGCAGGCCGAGCAGTTGCTGCGCCGTCTGCACGGTGTGCTGGTGGCCCGCCGCTACGTGATGCTCGCCTACGACGTGCCGGCCGGTCTGCTGGACCGGGCCAGCGGGCTCACCCCGGGCATCGAGTCGCCCACCGTGTCGCCGCTGCACCGCGAGGGCTGGGTGGCGGTGCAGGCAATGGTGCTCCGCGACGACGTGCACCGGATCATGGACGAGCTGTACGAACTGGGCGCCCGCGCCATCCTCGTCACCAACATCCACGCCTGCCGCCTCTAACCCCCCCACCCCC
>NZ_JBEZEH010000146.1:0-18544 GCF_040648775.1 Micromonospora sp. NPDC049089 | reverse complement strand
CCGAGCGCCCCTCGAAGGTTTGCAGTACTACGAGTTGCTGGTGTTACCGGGTCACGCGGCGGCGGCCACCCACACCGGCCACCAGCGCGACAGCGATCGCGGCCAGCACGACCTGCACCAGCAGCTCGCCCCAGTCGATGCCGTTCGTCTCGGTCGCGATGCCGATGGCCCGGGCCAGGACGGTGCCCAGCAGGGCCGCGCCGATACCGATCAGCATGTGCAGCCAGATCGGCATGTTCTGCTTACCCGGGACGACCAGGCGGCCGAGCGCGCCGACGATGAGACCAACAACGATCGCAGTGATGATGCCCCACACGGTGAACTCCACGGTCGCCCTCCTTCAAAAGAATGTCTGACACACGAGGTGTGTGCTTCCTGTCGTGACGACTAAGTGCCCGACCCACCGAAAGCCCAAACCGACTCACCTCAAAAGACAACGCCGGTTGTCAATGCTTCGGAGGTGCGTCGGTTGGCGCGGGAGTACGTCCACACAGGTAGGAGCCCATCTCCTCGATCCACCAACCCCGCGGCAACGACCGAAAAAATTTCCGCACGGGTGGTCGCACGCACCGAACCGCAGCGCTCGGCGGCCGGCAGGCACGGCGGCGCACCGGGGCCAGGGTGGGCGAGCGCACCCCGAAACGCGACGCGCCCGGGTGCGGATGGCACCCGGGCGCGTACGGCGGTACGAACTACTTCTTGCCGGCGGCCTTGCCGTCGCCGGAGTCGGAGGAGAGGGCGGCGATGAAGGCCTCCTGCGGCACCTCGACCCGGCCGACCATCTTCATCCGCTTCTTGCCTTCCTTCTGCTTCTCCAGCAGCTTGCGCTTACGGCTGATGTCACCGCCGTAGCACTTGGCGAGCACGTCCTTACGGATCGCCCGGATGGTCTCCCGAGCGATGACCCGGCTGCCGATGGCCGCCTGGATCGGCACCTCGAACTGCTGGCGCGGGATCAGGGTGCGCAGCTTGGCGGCGATGGTGACCCCGTAGTTGTACGCCTTGTCCTTGTGCACGATGGCGCTGAACGCGTCCACCGGCTCGCCGTGCAGCAGGATGTCCACCTTCACCAGGTCGGACGCCTGCTCGCCGGAGGGCTCGTAGTCGAGTGAGGCGTAGCCCTTGGTACGGCTCTTCAACTGGTCGAAGAAGTCGTAGATGATCTCCGCGAGGGGCAGCGTGTAGCGCAGCTCCACCCGGTCGGCGGAGAGGTAGTCCATGCCGAGCAGGGTGCCGCGCCGGCCCTGGCAGAGCTCCATGACCGCGCCCACGTAGTCGTTGGGCGTCAGCACCGTGGCCCGGACCACCGGCTCGTACACCTCGGCGATCTTGCCGGTGGGGTACTCGCTCGGGTTGGTGACGACGATTTCCTCGCCGTCGTCGGTGATCGCCCGGTAGACGACGTTGGGCGCGGTGGAGATCAGGTCGAGGTTGTACTCGCGCTCCAGCCGCTCCCGGATGATCTCCAGGTGGAGCAGGCCGAGGAAGCCGCAGCGGAAGCCGAACCCGAGCGCGCCGGAGGTCTCCGGCTCGTAGTCGAGGGCGGCGTCGTTGAGCTTGAGCTTGTCCAACGCCTCGCGCAGGTTGGGGTAGTCGGACCCGTCGATCGGGTAGAGGCCGGAGTAGACCATCGGCTTCGGGTCCTTGTAGCCACCCAACGCCTCGGCCGCCGGCCGGCTGTTGATGGTGACGGTGTCACCGACCCGGGACTGCCGGACGTCCTTCACACCGGTGATCAGATAGCCGACCTCGCCGACGCCGAGCGCCTCGGCCTTGACCATCTCGGGTGAGATGACACCGATCTCCAGCAGCTCGTGCACAGCGCCGGTGGACATCATCTTGATCCGGTCGCGGGCGCTGATCCGGCCGTCGATGACCCGGACGTACGTGACGACGCCACGGTAGACGTCGTACACCGAATCGAAGATCATCGCCCGGGCGGGCGCCACGGCGTCACCGACCGGTGGGATGAACTGCCGGACGATCTCGTCGAGCAGGTACGGGACTCCCTCGCCGGTCTTGCCGGAGACCCGGATGCAGTCGGCCGGGTCGCCGCCGATCAGGTGGGCCAACTCCTCGGCGTACTTCTCCGGCTGCGCGGCCGGCAGGTCGATCTTGTTGAGCACCGGGATGATGCGCAGGTCGTTCTCGAGAGCCAGGTAGAGGTTGGCCAGGGTCTGCGCCTCAATGCCCTGCGCGGCGTCGACCAGCAGCACGGCACCCTCACAGGCGGCCAACGACCGGGACACCTCGTACGTGAAGTCCACGTGCCCCGGGGTGTCGATCATGTTGAGCACCGCTTGCTCACCAGCCCGCTCACCCTCGCGGATGGTCCACGGCATGCGGACGGCCTGGCTCTTGATGGTGATGCCGCGCTCGCGCTCGATGTCCATCCGGTCCAGGTACTGCGCGCGCATCTGCCGCGGGTCGACCACACCGGTGAGCTGCAACATCCGGTCGGCCAGGGTCGACTTCCCGTGGTCGATGTGGGCGATGATGCCGAAGTTCCGGATGCGACCGGGGTCGGTGGCACCAGGGGCGTTCGCGCCGGGATCGAGCTTCGGTGGCACAGCGGTCCGTTCTGGTCGGCTGACGTGAACAGGCCGGCGCGCCGCCGACCCCCTCTATGTTCCCACGCCGCCGGGGTGCACCCACTGCGCGGGCGATGGAACGACCCGAGGACCCCTCACTCCATCGGCGGCTCGACGAAGAGCGCGGCCAGCCGGGGCAGCCGGCGACGCGCCTCGTCCTCGTCGTCGAAGTCCCAGAAGTCGTTGAGATCCGGCGTCCGCACCGGGTCGCGGTCCGCCGGCAACTCGGTAGCGGTGGCCTTGCGGTACGCGTCCCACGGCACCGAGAGCATCTGCTCGGCGGAGAACTCCTCGCCGCTGAGCGAGGCCGCCCGCACCTGGGGCAGTTCGGCCAGCGAGTCCGGTTCGGTGACCGCGCCGGCGAAGACGGCCCGACCCTGGGTCATCAGCCAGCCCCGGAAGTGTTCGAAACCCTCAGCCGAGGCACCACCGTTGATCAGGTACGCCGCACCCCACAGATCCGCCTTGTGCGAGGCGGCCAGCACCCGCGTCTGGTGCCGCGCGTACCCGATGATGTCCTCCGGGTCGCGCTCGGCGAGCAACGCCACGGCTCGCGCGGCGACCGGGCCAGGCTCACCCCCGCCGCCGGCCCGTGCCTGGTCGATCAGCTGCCAGAAGTCCTCGGTCCTCATGGCTTGGCAGTCTGGCAGTGTCGCCGTGCGTCGCGCACGTACCCCGGTGCAGCATGGTGTGATGTCCCCTCCCCCGCTGCCGCCGTACCACGCGAGCGCCCTGCGCCCGTCGTGGCCGGCGTTACCGGCGGCGCTGCGGGCCGCCGTCGCCGAACGGCTCGGCGCGCCGGTGGTCACCGCCCGGGTCGCGGGCGCGGGCTTCACCCGCGGGTTCGCCGCCGTGCTCGACACCGCCGACGGTGGTCGGGCCTTCGTGAAGGCCGCGCCCGCCGCCGAGCAACCGCACCTTGTCGACTGGTACGCCCGGGAGGCCGCGATCCTCGACCGGCTGCCGGCGGACCTGCCGGCGCCCCGCCCCCGGTGGACCCTCTCCGCGGCCGGCTGGTTCGTGCTCTGCACCGACGCCGTCGACGGGCACACCCCGCACCTGCCCTGGGTGCCCGCCGAGTTGGACGCCACCCTCGCCGGATACGCGCGTATCGCCGCCGCCCTGGCCGACCCGCCGGGCGAGCTGACCGCGCTCGGCCTGCCGCACCTGGCCGACCTGGCCCGGTCGGACATCCTTTGGTGGGAGGAGGTCGCCGCCGGTCGGGAGCCGACACCACCACTGCCCGCGCCACTGCTCGGCCGGCTGCCCGAGCTGGTGGAGTTGGAGTCTCTCCTCCCCCGGTACGCCGCCGGAGCGACCGGCCTGGTCCACGGCGACCTGCGGGTCGACAACGTGCTGATCGGCCCGGACGGCCGAGCCTGGTTCTGCGACTGGACCTGGGTCTGCTCCGGGCCGGCCTGGTTCGACCTGGCCGGCCTGCTGCTCACCGCGTACGCCAGCGGGCTGGACGCGGACCGGCTCTTCGCCGCGCACCCGGCCACCGCCGGCGCGCCCCCGGACGCGCTGGACGCGACCCTGGCGGCGTTGGCCGGCTACTACCTCACCGGTGCTGCGGCGCCACCGCCGACGGCCTCGCCGCACCTGCCCGCCCACCAGCGGTGGAGCGGCGAGCAGTCACTCGACTGGCTGGCCCACCGTCAGGGCTGGCGGTGAGGCGGACCGGCCCGGGGGGCGGCCTGGATTCCCGGCGACGCGGACCGGCCGGCTGCCGGGCTGGCGGTGAGCCGCCACCGTGGTCGAGGGCGTAGCCTGGTCCCCGACGGGCCGGATCCGTCGCGCGAAAGGCCGAGCCGTTTTGGCTCGTCCCGGGCGACCTGGTAACCTGGCTCTTCGCGCAGCGATGACGCACGTTCGTCATCACGCGCAATAAGCTGACCAACCCGAGCTATCAAGACGAGGCTGTCGCGTGGCGAACATCAAGTCCCAGATCAAGCGCAACCGGCAGAACGAGAAGGCCCGGCTGCGCAACAAGTCGGTCAAGTCGTCGCTGAAGACCGCCGTCCGGAAGTTCCACGAGGCTGCCGAGGCCGGTGACGTCGAGAAGGCGACCGCGCTCATGCTGGACGCCTCGCGCAAGCTGGACAAGGCCGTCAGCAAGGGCGTGATCCACTCCAACCAGGCCGCGAACCGCAAGTCCGCGATCGCGAAGCGCGTGGTGTCGCTCTCCGCCTGACGATTTCAGTCAGACTGATTCGGAAAACCCCGGGCCCCAGGCCCGGGGTTTCCGTGTGTCCGGAGGCCGGCCGTGTTCAACCGAGCCGGCCGTGTTCAACCGAGCCGGGCCGTTGCGGGCGAGGGCCCGACGGGCGGCGGCGCTCAGTCTGACGGATTCGCCCGCCGGGGCGGTGGCACCGGATCGGCGGTGATCACCACGCCGGGGACGCTGTGCGAGACCCACTCCACCCGGGCCCGGCCCACCACCGGTTCCATCTGCCGGCGAAACCGGTCCCGTTCCTGCTCGGGCACGAGCGCGGCGGAGCGGACCACGATCGCGGCCACCATGTCGTTGAGCTTCACCATGGCGGCCACCACGACCGGCAGCACCAGCACCGCCCACCAGCTGACCAACTCGGCGAGGGCGAGCAGCACCGCCAGGGCGATGGCACCCTCGAAGAAGAGGAAGCACAGCACGCCGCCGGGGTTGACGAACCGCAGGCCGAGGAGTCGGGCGTAGAGCGGCCGGTAACGCGCCTCGTCCACGGGAATGGTGGCCCAGGCTGGGCGGTTCGCCCCCGTCACCTGGCGCTTCCCTGCCGGGCCGCCGCGACCGAGAAGACCGCACGCTCCAGGGCGTACGCCCGGTCGTCGGAGCCGCCCTTGACGGCCGCGTTGCACTCGGCGGCGACCTGCATGGCCCGGACCAGGCCCTCCGGTGTCCAGCCCCGCCCCTGCCGCTGCGCCCGCTCGATCTTCCACGAGGGCATTCCGAGGCTGCTGGCGAGCTGGTACGGGCTACCCCGGCCGGCCGATGCCACCCGGGCCACAGTGCGCACCCCGTCCGCCAGGGCATCGGCGATGGGCACCGGGTCGACCCCGACGTGCAGGGCCCAGCGCAGTGCTTCGAGCGCCGCCGGCACGTCGCCGACCATTGTGGCGTCCGCCACCGTGAAGCCGGTCACCTCGACCCGGCCCCGGTAGTAACGGGAGACCGTCTCGGCGCTGATCCGCCCATCGGTGTCGGCGACAAGTTGGGAGCAGGCGGCGGCCAGCTCACGCAGGTCGTTGCCGACCGCGGCGATGAGCGCCTCGGCGGCGTCGTCGGTGCACTTTCCGCCGGCCCGGCGGATCTCGTCGCGGACGAAGGCCAACCGGTCGCGGTGCCCCTTGAGCTTGGCGGCCGGGACCACCGTCGCGCCAGCCGCCCGCAGACCGTCGGCGAACGCCTTGCCCTTGGCGCCGCCCAGGTGCAGCACCAGCAGCTGGACCTCCGGGTCGGGATTCTTCGCGTACGCCAACAGCGCGGCGACCAGGTCCTTGCGGGCGTCCTGGCCGGAGCGCAGGATCAGCAGCCGCCGCCCGCCGAACAGCGAGGGGCTGAGCATCTCGGCGATCTCGCCGACGGTGAGCGCGCTGGCCTGGTACTCGCGGACATCCACCTCGGGGTCGACACTGCGAACCTTCGCGACAGCTTCGGTGACCGCGCGCGTGGCGAGGAGCTCCTCGTCACCGAGGACGAGCAGAATGGGGGCGAGGCTGGCGGGGGTCACGCCGCCCATATTCGCACGGCCTGCGGCGGGATCGTGCCTGCTCATCCGCTGCTTGATCGGCGCAGCCCGCACACAGCGCAAATCCAGACATACGACTCGATTACCCGCTTAATCCGCAAGTCGCCCGATTCAGCGATTCCCGAGTCGATCAGCGACCGGGCGGCCGGCGCTGGTCAGGACAGAGCTGTCCGGGACCAGTTTGCGAGTTGTACGACGAGGCCTTGGAGTCGTTGTAACGCGGATACTCCTGAGCTGTCACGGCCGTACTGTGGATGACCGAACGTGCCGGAGCGGATCACGCGGCCGAGCGCAAGTGGCGCGAACCAGCAGTATTTCGCCGCGCCGCAGGCAGCAATCGCGTGGCGGACGGTGTCCGGGGCGCCATGCCAGCCACCATCGTGGAGGCCGTTGATGTACTCCTCGGTAACGGCGGCGGCGATGTCGGGGAGCAGGGCAGCGTCCATCAGTCCGTCGGCAACGCTGTCCACGATGAGGTTGGCGGCATCTTCGCCGATACCTCCTTCGCCGGTGAACGCCCAGTCCAACAGCACGGTGCTCCCGTCGTCCTCAATGAGGTTGGTCGGCCAGACGTCCAGGTGGCAGACCGTTCGAGGGGTCGCTTCGGCGACGGCGAGGATCGCATGCCGTTGAGCCCAGAGCTGTCGGAGTTGAGCGCGCACGGCGTCCGGCCAGGCTGCGGCTACTCCGTGGTTCCAGTGCTCGTCGCCGCTGATCCAGACGCCACGGCCGGGTCCGTTGGCCTGGTACTGAGCGAGCCAGCGGCGCGACAGCCAGGGCAACTCCGGTACCCGGTCAACCCATCGCGCCTGCGCCACACCCAACTGCCGCGCAAAGTGCGCCAATCGTGGCACCGGCCATGACATTCCGGGCGCGCCCTTGGCGTCGGCCAACCACAACTCGATCGCGCCGTCAGGCCGCTGACTGACCTCCAACAGTGCGGGAGCCGTAATGCCAGCGTCGGCGTAGGCGTTGGCTGCGAATCCGGTGGTGTAGGCGAGCACTTCCCGCTGCCAGTAGTTCCAGTGGGTAGGTTCGTCGCTGGTCTGCCAGGAGGGAGAGCCGACAGGTTCGGAGGCGGGTGGCCTGGCGACCTTGAGCACGGCGCTGCCGGCTGGACCGTATACCCGCCAGATTCCGCCGGTCGCGGCGTTGCCCTCGTTGTGCATCAGGGCCTCCACCCTCTCGATGCGACCACCGATCTGGGCCGGCAGCCTCTGATGCGTCAGCTCCATGCCACTTCCTCCTTTTGAAACGCATCACACTCTCACCGTGCGTCGCAGGTATCGACAGACCACGGTAGTGAAGCCCGACCCAAGAAAGATCCACTCTGAGGCTGACGACTGCGACCCGGTCCGCTCCATATGCTGGGGCCGAGACCTTGAACCGCGATCAGCGTTCAACGAGAGATCCTGTCCTCTGGCTCCAGTAGCAATGCAGATGCCGAGCTCGCCACGCCACTTTCGGACCGAATTCAAGTCGACGATCCGATTCGACCAGCGACCGACGGTCAGCGCGGATCAGGACTGCCAGCCCGTGACCCAAGGCTGTTGGTCCGTGGGCCGGACTGTTGGCCCGCGAGTCATGGCTGCCGGCCTGCGGGCACGCCTCGCCGGGCTACCGCCAGACCGCTGTCCGTCCGGACCGCCGCCACGTCGCCGTCCGTGTCGGTACGCAGCACCCGCACGCCGCCCCTGCCCAGTTGGGCGAGCAGCCGCGGACTCGGGTGCCCGTAGGTGTTGCCCGTGCCCACCGGCACGAGTGCCACCGCCGGCCGCACCGCATCGAGGAAACCCTGGTCCTGGTACGCCGAACCGTGGTGCGCGACCTTCAACACGTCCGCCCGTAACTCGCCGGGGGCCGCCCGCGCCACCATCGCGTGCTGCTCCTCGGTCTCCGCGTCGCCGGCCAACAGGATCCGCACCCCGGCCACTGTGGCGCGCAGTACCAGCGAGTTGTTGTTCGGGTCGGACCTGGTCCCGGCCAGCGGGTACGGCGGGCCGAGCACCAGCAGGTCGACCCCGCCGACCGGGTGACGAGCGCCGGCCACTGTGGTCAGCAGCGCGGCCCGCCCGCCGGTGGCCGCCGCCCGAACCAGGTCCCGACCGCTCTCCGGGTCGGCGGACGACGGCGTCAGCACGGCACCCACCCGCCGTCCCCGGAACACCCCGGCCACCCCGCCCACGTGGTCCGCGTGGAAGTGACTGATCACCAGCAGGGGCACCTCCCGTACGCCGAGCCGACGTAGGCAACCGTCCACCGCACCCGGTTCCGGCCCGGCATCCACCACCACGGCCCGGCCGGGGTCGACCGGGAGCACCAGGGCGTCGCCCTGCCCCACCGCGCAGGCCACCACCACCCAACCGGCGGGCGGCCAGCCGGCGGCTACCAGTCGAACCGGCAGGGCACCCAGCACGGCGGCGACCCCGACCACGGCCACCAGCCGGCGTACGAGTGGCCGGCGCACCGCGATCAGCAGCGCGACGGTCAGCCCGGTCAGCAGCAGGGCACCTGGCACCCCGCCCGGCCACGGCAGGGTGCCACCTGGCAGTCGGGCTCCGTGCCGGGCGATGACCACCAGCCACCAGGCCGGCCAACTCGCCAGCCACGCGACGAACTCGGCGCCGGCCGGCCAGATCGGCGACACCATGGCCGCCAGCACGCCCAGCACTGTCGCTGGCGCGATGGCCGGCACCGCCAGCAGGTTCGCCGGCACCGCCACCAGGCTCACAGTGCCGGAGATCCCGGCGACGACCGGGCCGCAGGCAAGTTGGGCAGCCGCCGGCACGGCCAACGCCTCGGCCAGCCCAGGCGGAACGCCTCGCCGACGCAGTCCGTCCCGCCAACGCGGCGCGAGCAGCAGCAGACCACCGGTGGCCAGCACGGAGAGGGCGAACCCGGGATCCCCGGCCAACTCGGGGTCGACGAGCACCAGCACGGTCACGGCGGCGGCCAGCGCGGGCAGCGCCGCCCGAGGTCGACCGGCGGCGAGCGCGGCGAGCCCGATCGCTCCCATCGTGGCGGCCCGTACGACGCTCGGCGACGGGCGGACCAGAATGACGAACCCCACCAGCGCCACCCCGCACAGCGCGGCGGCGAGCCACGGGCCGGCGCGCGACCACCGGGCCAGCAACAACACCGCACCCACCACGATCGCGACGTTGGAGCCGGAAACCGCATTGAGGTGGGTCATCCCGGTGGCCTGGAAGTCCGCCTCGACGGCGGGTGGGAGCCGGCTGGTGTCGCCCACCACCAGACCGGGCAGCAGCCCGCCGGGGTCATCGGGCAGCGGCGCGCAGGCCCGTTGCAGGCCGGTACGCAGCGTGCCGGCGGCGCGCTGCGCCCAGGACGACTTGCCGTGCCGTTCCGGTGGGCCATTGGTGCTGAGCACCGCTGCGGTGAGATCGCCCCCGCGCGGAACGCCGAGCCGACCGTCGACGGTGAGGCGCTGCCCGGGCAGCAGGCCCCGCCACGCCGGGTCGGTCGCCAGGACGAGTAGCCGCACCGACGCGTGGAACCGTCGACCATCCGGGCCGGTGAGGCGGACCAGCTCGGTCGACACCAGCAGCATCCCCGGTCGCCCGGCGCTCCGGATCGGGCGCGGGTCGTCCCGGACCACCAGATCGGCGGTGACCGGCGCGCGTTGCTCGGCGAGGGCACGGATCGCCGGCGCGTCGCGCACGGCGAGCTGGGCGGCGGTGGCCGCACCCCCGCAGACCACACCGAGACCGACCGCCACGGCCACCCACCCGTAGCGCAGCGCCATGGCTCGGGGACGGCCGAGACGGCCGAGCAGGTGGACAGCACCGATCGCCGTCAGACCGACCGCCGCGCCGGCCACTAGCAGAACCGCGCGGCTGCCGAGATGCAGCCCGGCGAGCGCGGTGAGCCACGCCGCCACGGCGAGCCCCGCCAGCCGCAGATCCGGCGGCTCCGACCGGGTTCCGCCGGCCGATGGTTCGGCCTGAACCGGCCCAGCCCTGTCGGCTCCGCTGAGGCTCCTGCCGGCCGCCGATGGCACGGCCTGAGCCGGCCCAGCCGGCGGCGCGGCCTGAGTAGGCCCGGCCGGCGGCGCGGGCTGGGGTCCGCCGACCTGCGGTGGGTCAGCGGCGACGGCGGACTCGCTCACACCGTCACCAGGTCCTTGAGCTGCTCGTAACGGGCATCGCCGATCCCGTCGACCTGGCGTAGGTCGCCAACGGACTTGAACCCGCCGTGCTGATCCCGGTGGGTGAGGATCCGTTGGGCGAGCACCGGCCCCACCCCGGGCAGCGCGTCGAGCTGCGCCAGTGTCGCGGTGTTGAGGTTCACCGGCCCGGCGGCGGGCCCTCCACCCGCCGCAGGCCCGGCCGCACCGTCTGGCACCGGCGGTGGCGTCACCCCGACCACGATCAGCTCACCGTCGGTGACCTTGCGGGCGGGGTTGAGCAACGCCACGTCGACCCCCGGGAGCGCGCCGCCGGCCGCCTGCACCGCGTCGGCGAGCCGGGACCCGGCCGGCAGGCGTACCAGACCGGGTTTTCGGACCTTGCCCGCGACCGCCACCACCAGCTCGCCGGAGCTGGGCACGCTCGGCTCACCCGAGGGTGCTGCCGACGCGGCCTCGGCGACCAGCGGGGCGACCGGCTCCGACTGCGGCCGCGAGCGCCAGGCCCAACCGGCAGCGCCCAACACCACCACCACGGCGACGACCGCCAACGCCCGCACACCCCGCCGCCCGGGATCGAACGCGCCCGGGCCCGGTAGCCGCGACTCCGGCCGGACCGCCGGGCCGTCCGCAGCCGGCGCCACGACCGGCAGGGAAGGCGGGAAGGACAACGCGTCCGTCGGCAGCGCACCGATCAGGGACGACGGGGGTACGCCCGCGTGCGGCGTCTCCGGCCGGGGCGGCGGTGCGACGGCCGGCTCCGTCAGCCGGCGCAGGCGCTGGCGTACCTCTGTCTCCTCGTCGTGCGACACAGCGCGACGCTATGGCGGCGGCCGGGACGGTGGAGGCTGACCGGCTCGTCCTGTGGACAACCATCGCCACTGTGGACAGCGCCCTGATCATGCGTCGATCTGTTATGCGTAAGGCTGACGGGGCCGGTGGGGCGACAGCGCCCGACCGGCCGACGGGCCTGCTACAGGTACGGGCGGGTGATGATCTCGATGGCGTGTCCCGCCGGGTCGAAGAAGTAGAAGCCCCGTCCACCGTGCTCGGTGTTGGTCTCGCCCTCCCGCTTCAGCTGCGGGTCGGCCCAGTACGTGATGCCACGCCCCTCGACGAACGCCAGGCACCGCACGAACAACTCATCGTCGACGAGGAACGCGTAGTGCTGCATCTGGATGTCCACCGGCGGCTCGGCGAACTGGAGCAGCACACCCTCGTCCAGCTGGACGTTGGCGAACGGCCCCCACGACGGTGCCTCCGGCAGCTCGAACAGCTCCCGGTAGAACGCCGCGGAGGCGCTCTTGTCCTTGCTGGCGATGATGGTGTGGTTGAACGTGACTGTCATCCGTATCGTCTTCTTCCCGGTCGATCCGAAGACCCGACCGGAGGCCCAGCAGCGTTCACCCCACCCCGCAGATGACGAAGCCCCGAGGGCACCGACGCCCCGGATCCCGCACGAGAGACGCGTCGCGTCGATCTCGGCGTGGTGGCTGAAGTAGCCAGAACCTCCGGGGGGTAGGCCCATCTGGGGCGCGCACGGAGGCTAACACAGTGGCGCGGGCAGGGACCATTCACCGTTTCTGGAGCATGACCGAGGCGACTTCTGCCAGAAGCGCCAACGCCCAGTCGAGTTGCCGGCAGTCGCTGTGTCCTCGGCACTCCAGGCATCCGCCCGCCCGCCACGGCAGGTCGATCGCCCGGGTCCAGTGAGCATCCAGCACCCGCCTGGCCATGAACAGTTCGGTCGCCGCTGACACCGGTTCATCGATTGGCATGTTCGGCGCCTCCGCGCGATCCGAAGTGGCCCGCCCCGGGGGTCGAAGCCTTGCGATGAAACTCCCTCAGGGCGGGCAGACCGGACACTTCAGGAGTGCTGAAGTCCAGGAGCACCCGGTCACTGTCTCACTGTATCCACTGTCTCGGTGTAGTCAAGTTCTCACTATCTCCACTTTGCTGCGTTGCCGCCTTGCCTCGATCACGCCCGGGCTGGAAACATGATCTCCGCTGAAGTCCGGGAGAGCCGCTCATGCCGACGAGACCACCGCACTACCGCCGGGTGGCGGATGACATCGAGCAAAAGATTCGCTCGGGTGAATACTCACCTGGCCAACAACTGCCATCGGTGTCCGAGATCGGCGAGCTGTACAACGTGGCACGCTCAACGGCCTATCGAGCCGTCAAGGAGCTGCACGAGCGGAACCTGATCTACGGTCAGCAGGGTCAGGGCGTCTTCGTCGCCGACAGCTAGGCTCCGACCGGGACGCGGGCTACCGACGGTCAGCGGGCCTCTGGGTCGAGGCCGAGCACGGCCCGTCCGCCGTCCACCGGCAACGTCACTCCGTTGATGAAGCTCGCCGCCGGTGACAGCAGGTACGCGACCGCCTCGGCCACCTCGTCGGCCCGCCCGATGCGGCCCACCGGGTGCAGTCGGGTCAGCTCGGCGTCGATCCACTGGGCCTGGGTGGGCTCCTGGGTGGCAAGGAATGCGGCGTGCCGCTCGGTGGCGATCGAGCCGAGCGCTACCGCGTTGGCCCGGATGCCGTGCCGCCCGTACTCGACTGCCAGCGCCCGGGTCAGCCCTTCCACCGCGGCCTTCGCCGTCGCGTACGGCAGGGCACCGGACACCGGTCGACGGGCCTGGTGCGACGAGACGTTGACGATCGCGCCGCCGGCCTCGCGGGCCAGGAAGCGGCGGACGGCGACCGCGGCGCCCACCACGGCTGGCCGCAGGTTCAACCCGATCAGGTCCAGTACCGTGTCGGCCGACGCGGAGTGCAGCGTGGCGTCGCGGAACACCGCTGCGTTGTTCACCCAGCCGGTCAGCGGCGCGGCGTGGTCCGCCAGCTCGGCGGCGTGCTCGGCCACCTGCTCGTCGGCGGCGTCGCCGACCACCGCGACGAGCCGATCGGCGGCCGGATGGTCGGCCAACCAGTCGACCGCGTCGGCGTCGCGTTCCAGTACGACGATGGTGGCGCCCGTCGCCAGCAGCCGTTCCACCACGGCCCGGCCGACTCCGCGACCGCCTCCGGTCACCACCTGTGCGGTGGACACCGCTCAGCCCTCCGGCCGGCGGTGGACGACCACGCAGGCCAGGCCCGGTCCGGCGTGCGCGGCGACGACGGCACCGGCCTCGGAGACGTACGTGTCGTGCAGCCGGTCGCCGAACCGCTCGGTCAGTGCGGCACGCAACGCCTCGGCCCGTTGCGGCGCGGCCAGGTGGTGCACCCCAAGATCCACGTCGTCGCCGTCGGCCGCCTCGACGGCCAGGTCGACGAGACGCGCCACTCCCCGGCTGGCGGTGCGAACCTTCTCGCGCAACACGATCGCCCCGTCCGGCATGTGCATGATCGGCTTGACGGACAGCGCGGTGCCGACCAACGCCTCGGCGGCGTTGATCCGGCCGCCCCGGCGGAGGAATTCCAGCGTGTCGACGTAGAACCAGACCGTGGTGCGGGCGATGGCGGCGAGCGCCGCGTCGCGTACGGCGGCAAGGTCGTGGCCGGCCTCGGCGGCGGTGGCGGCGGCGATGGCCGGAAAGCCCAGCCCCATGCCCGCCGAGCGGCTGTCCACCACCTCGACCCGGCCGTCCAGGTCGGCGGCGGCGAGCCGGGCAGCCTCCACCGTGCCGGACAGCGCGGCGGAGATGTGCACCGAGACGATCCCGTCGGCGCCGGCGTCGAGCAGTCGGCGGTACGTGCGGGCGAACTGCTCGGGTGCCGGGCGGGAGGTGGTCGCGGTGACCCGGCGGGCGCTCAACGCCCGTGTGGCGTCGGCCGGCTGGGTCTCCACCCCCTCCAGCCCTTCCGCGCCGTTGAGCACGACGGTCAACGGCACGACGGTCAGCCGGTGCGCCTGCACCAGCTCGGACGGAAGGTAGGCGGTGGAGTCGATGACAACCGCGACGGGCATGCCCGGCACGCTAGCCGATCGAGGCCGCGAACGCCGAGGCGCGAGTGCTCAGACCGCGTCGACGGCGACCGGGGCGGTGATCAGGCCGACGTTGTGCGCCCGCAACTGCCAGCCACTGACGTCCTGCGGACGCCCGATGGCCGGCGCACGGTCGTCGTGCCGTAGCTCACTCCAGTGGCAGTTGGCCAACGAGCCGACGGAACGCAGCACACCGGTGTCCCAGCCGAGCAGATGACCCATGCCCTGTCGGGAGCCGCCACCGTGGGTGGCGATCACCACCGTGCCGCCGGCTGCGGCCTCGGCCGCCTCCCGCAGCGCGGCACCGACCCGCTCGCCGAGGTCGTGCAGGGGCTCCAGATCCGCGCCCGGGTCCGGGTCGCCGGCCCGCCAGCGCGCGTACTCGTCGGGAAATCGCTCGGCGACCTCGGTGAGGTGCAGACCCTGCCACTGGCCGAAGTGCCGCTCGCGCAGCCGGGCGTCGGTGCGGACCGGCAGGCCCGTCAGCGCGGCGAGCGCGGCGGCGGTCTCCGCGGCGCGGCTCAGGTCGCTGGCCACGATGGCGTCGGGCCGCAGCGCCGCGAGCAGCGGCGCGGCGGCGCGAGCCTGGTCGCGACCACGCTCGTTGAGGGGTACGTCGAGCTGCCCCTGGACGCGGTTGGCGGCGTTCCAGTCGGTGTTGCCGTGCCGCCAGACGATCAGTCGGGTCATTCGGCGGCGGCGGACCCGCTGGCGTCGGCCTCGACCAGGTCGCGATCGACGAACGGGATGGTTGGGCAGTCCTTCCAGAGGCGATCGAGCCCGTAGAACTCGCGCTCCTCGGTGTGCTGGACGTGCACCACGACGTCGACGTAGTCGAGCAGCACCCAGCGGCCACCACGCTCGCCCTCGCGCCGCACCGGCTTCGCCTTCTCCGGAAGCTCCAGCAGGCTCTCCTCGATGGCGTCGACGATGGCCAGCACCTGACGCTCGTTGGGGGCAGCAGCGAGCACGAACGCGTCGGTGATGGCGAGCTGGTCGCCGACGTCGATGATCGTGATGTCCTGCGCCTTCTTGTCGGCGGCGGCCTGGGCGGCAGCGATAGCCAGCTCGTGAGCGCGTTCGGAAACTGTCACCGTTCTCCTTCGATCAAGCGTGCGATGCTCCAAGCGTCTCATACCCGGCGGCACCCCGATCGTCCAGTTCTGGTCGGTTAGCGCCACGAAACTGGTCATAACGGGCGTCCTCAGCGCTGATAGAGGCTCCGCTTGGCGATGTACTGCACCACACCGTCCGGCACCAGGTACCAGACCGGCTCGCCTCGGGCGACCCGGGCGCGGCAGTCGGTCGACGAGATGGACATCGCGGGCACCTGGATCAGGCTGACGGTGTCCGCCGGGAGGTGCTTGTCGCTCAGCGGGAAACCGGGCCGGGTCACGCCGACGAAGTGGGCCAACTCGAAGATCTCATCCAGGTCCTTCCAGGACAGGATGCGTTGCAGGGCGTCCGCGCCGGTGATGAAGAACAACTGCACCTTCGGTCCGTACTCGGCCTGAAGGTCACGCAGCGTGTCGACCGTGTAGGTCGGCCCACTACGGTCGATGTCGACCCGGCTGACCTGGAAGCGGGGGTTGGAGGCGGTGGCAATCACCGTCATCAGGTAGCGGTCCTCGGCCGGGCTGACCGGCTCGTCGGCCTTCTGCCACGGCTGCCCGGTGGGCACGAAGACCACCTCGTCCAGGCCGAACCGGTCCGCCACCTCGCTGGCCGCGACGAGGTGCCCGTGGTGGATCGGGTCGAAGGTGCCACCCATGATCCCGATCCGCCGGATATCTTCCTCCACCCGATGATCGTAGGCCGAGCGTCGTGGCCGACCGTCCCGGCCCGTCCCCGCCGTACGTCACCTCACTCCAGCCCACGGTCCAGCGCGCCGTGACCAGCCCGACGCCGCACGGTGATCGACTCGGCTCAGCTTGCAGGGGGTCGCAGTTTTTCGCCCGTCAGCGTATATTCGTCGACGAGTATCCGTTGACGAGCGAGGGGGTCACAGTGCCGAAGCGGCGCAAGGTCGGCAACCTGCTGGCGCTGGCCGTGCTGTCCGCCCTGGTCCAGCGGCCGATGCACCCGTACGAGATCGCCACCGCACTGCGGGCCTGGGGCAAGGACCAGGACATGGACTTCAAGTGGGGGTCCTTCTACACGGTGATCGGCAACCTGGACAAACACCACCTCATCGAGGCGGTGGAGAACGTGCGCGAGGGCCGACGTCCGGAACGAACCGTCTACCGGATCACCGACGCCGGTCGGACGGAGCTGGTCGACTGGGCCCGCGAGCTGGTCTCCACCCCGATGGCGGAGCATCCCCGTTTCCGGGCCGGGTTGTCAGTGCTCGCCGCGCTGCACCCGGACGAGGCCACCGGCCTGCTGCGGCAACGACTCGACCTGCTGGAGGCCGCGCTTCGCCAGGACCGCGAGACGCTCGACACGCACCTGCGGGAGATCCCTCGGCTGTTCCTGGTGGAGTCGGAGTACGACCTCGCCATCCGGAACGCGGAGGCCGACTGGCTGCGGGCACTGCTCGCGGAGCTGACCTCGGGGACCTACCCCGGGTTGGACACCTGGCGGGCCTTCCACGAGACGGGCGAGATGCCGGCCGAACTGAGCGAGTTGGCCGAGAGAGCGCACGGCCCGAAGTCCAACCCCGACAAGCCCACCCCGGAGGCAGGCACCGACACCACCGACTGAAGAGCGGCCCCGGCGAGGTGCGCCAACACCTCACCGGGGCCCTGACCCCGAACCGACGCCTGGGAAGGCACCCGGCCCGAAGCGGCAACCACGAGGATAACCGGGCTCCCTCCCAGGTCCGCGCACCCGCGCACCGACCACACCAGGTCGGCGCGCCCGCGCACCGACGACCACACCAGGGAGAGAGCATGACCACTGTACGAACCGCGATCGTCATCGGCGGTGGCATCGCCGGGCCGGTGACAGCGCTCGCGCTGCGCCGCGCCGGCATCACCGCAACCGTCTACGAGGCGTACCCGACCACGGCCAACGGCATCGGCGGAACCCTCGCCCTCGCGCCCAACGGCGTGGCGGCTCTGCGTACGGTCGGCGCGCACGAGGCGGTGACGGCGATCGCCACACCGATCGAACGCAGCGCTCTGGCCGTCGGCCGGCGTCGCATCGCCATGCCCACGCTGACCGGGGTGCCGCCGCTGCGCGTGGTGCACCGGGCCGAGCTGTACCAGGTGCTGCACGACCAGGCATTCGCCGAGGGCGTGCCGTTCGCGTACGGCAAGCGGCTGGTCGACGCCGAGCAGACCGACGAGGGCGTGATCGCACGTTTCGAGGACGGCAGCACCGCGACCGCGGACATCCTCGTCGGCGCGGACGGGATCCGCTCCACGGTCCGGGGTCTCATCGACCCGGCCGCGCCGGGCCCCCGGTTCACCGGGCTGCTCGGCTTCGAGGCGGTCGCCAGGCACGACGTGGACGCCGAGCCGGGCACGATGACGTTCGCGTTCGGCCGGCGCGGCTACTACCTGTACTGGCCGGAGCCGGGCGGCGGCACCCGGTGGGGGGCCAACCTGCCGCAGCAGCGGCCGATGAGCCTCGTCGAGGCCCGGGCGCTGCCGGCGGAGCAGTGGCTGGACACGCTGCGCGCCGCCTACGGCGACGACGACCCGGGCCGGGAGTTGATGGCGACCAGCAACGCCGACGACCTCCAGGTGGTCGGGTCGTTGCAGATCATGCCGCCCGTGCCGCACTGGTATCGGGGCCGGATGGTGCTGGTCGGCGACGCCGCGCACGCGCCGTCGAACAGTTCGGGGCAGGGCGCGTCGCTGGCCATCGAGAGCGCCGTGCAACTCGCTCGTTGCCTGCGGGACCTGCCGGACGTCCAGGCGGCGTTCGCCGCGTACGTGCGGCTGCGGCGTGCCCGGGTCGAGAAGGTCGCGGCCCGCGCGGCCCGGATCAACCACGCGAAGGCCCCCGGTGCGGTAGCGCGGACGCTGATGCCGTTGCTGATGCCGTTGATGGTGCGCACGGTGCTGGACCCGGAGAAGACCGTCGCCGACGAGCAGCGTTACGTCATCGACTGGGACTCGCCGGTCACGGCGGAGCCCGCCCTGCGCTGAGCGGTGACTGCGGGGTGGCTGGCCGGCCACCCC
>NZ_JBEZEH010000145.1:0-18567 GCF_040648775.1 Micromonospora sp. NPDC049089 | reverse complement strand
CCCGTGGTGATCAGCGACCTCGACTCCTGGACCGGCGGGCACGGCCTGGGGCTGGAGCTCTACGACCACCTCGACCAGGTCCTCCTGCTGGGCCATCACCTCGGTGATGTCCTTGTACGCGCCGGGGATCTCGTCGACCACCCCGGCGTCCTTGCGGCACTCCACCCCGGCGGTCTGCGCGGCCAGGTCCTCCGTGCTGAACGTCCGCTTGGCCTGCGCCCGGGACATCCGACGCCCCGCCCCGTGCGACGCCGAGCAGTACGCGTCCGGGTTCCCCCGCCCTCGCACGATGTACGACCCGGTGCCCATCGACCCGGGGATGATGCCCAGGTCACCCCGGCCGGCCCGGATGGCGCCCTTGCGGGTCACCAGCACGTCCACTCCGTCGTAGCTCTCCTCCGAGACGTAGTTGTGGTGGCAGCTGATGGGCTCGTCGTAGCCGACCTGCGGGAAGTGCTCGCGCACCACACCGCAGAGCAGGGCCAGCATGACCGCCCGGTTCCGCCGCGCGTACTCCTGCGCCCACCAGAGATCCCGCCGGTACGCGTCCATCTCCGGCGTTCCGGCAAGGAACACAGCCAGGTCCCGGTCCGGAAGGTCGACGTTGTGCGGAAGCCTTCGGGCCACCCCGATGTGCCGCTCGGCCAGCTCCTTGCCGATGTTGCGGGACCCGGAGTGCAGCATCAGCCAGACCCGCCCCTCGTCGGCGCCGCCCTGCTCCAGGCAGACCTCGATGAAGTGGTTGCCCCCGCCGAGCGTGCCGATCTGCCGCTGCGCCCGCGTCTCCAGCTGCGCCACCCGCCGGTCCAGGCCGGCGAACCGACCCCAGAAGTCGTCCCAGCCGGCCTGCTCCAGGCCCCGGATCCGACGGGTGTCGACCGAGTCCGTGCGCTGGGCGAAGCCGACCGGGATGGTGGCCTCGATCGCGGAGCGCAGCCCGGCCAGGTCGTCCGGCAGGTCGGCGGCGGTCAGCGAGGTACGCACCGCGGACATCCCGCAGCCGATGTCGACGCCGACCGCGGCCGGCGAGACGGCCTGCCGCATCGCGATCACCGAGCCGACCGTGGCGCCCTTGCCGAAGTGCACGTCGGGCATGACGGCGACACCCTGCACCCAGGGCAGCGCGCCGATGTTGCGCAGCTGCTTGGCGGCCTGCGGCTCGATGGCGTACGGGTCGGTCCAGACCCGGACCGGTGCCCGGGTACCGGCGAGGGGGGTGAATCCCATAGTGGTCTCCTTCTGTCGCGCGGCGACCGTTAATGATCATATTTGGCGGCCAGCGGTGGTGCGCGGATACGAAAGGGCCGCCCGATCCCGGTGGGGATGGGCGGCCGGCGGACGCGTCAGCGTCGGCGTCAGTCGCGCCACCCCGGCTCGTTGCGCCGCGCTGGGCGGTAGGCACGGGCGTTGGCGGTGAGCGGCAAAGGGGTGCCGGCGGGGAGCAGACACCAGCGGGCGTCGGTGCGGACACGTCGCGACATGGCGTACTCCCTCCGTGTTGCTCGGTTGACGGTGCACCGACGACAGTAGGAGGGCCGCCGCGCGTCCGCAATGGATATCGACGCTACCGGCCGCCGACCCGGCGCGCGACCGCCAGCAGATACTCCTTGCGATCCAGCGGATTGTTGTCCCAGCGGGCCCGGACGGGGGCGGGGCCACGCACCGGCCGGTAGCAGTCGAACTCGGTCTCCAGCACGCCCTCGCCCCGGGTCAGCGCAGGCAGGCGACGCTCCAGCGCATGCACCAGACCGGCCGGGATCTCACCCTGCACCAGGTAGGACGCGCCCTGCCCGGTGGCCTCGGTCGGCACCGCGTCCAGCCGGGTGAGCGCGGGCAGCAGCGTGCCGAGGACGTCACCCGGCACCTCCAGCCGGAAGCGGTGTACCGGCTCGTGGACGCGGGTGCCGGCACGAGCGAGTGCGGCCATCAGCACCAACGGGGTGAGATTGCGGAAGTCCCCCGCCGTGCTGGACATGCTCTTGTCGAAGGTGCCGTGGGAATGGCTCTGCCGCGCCCAGTAACCGGCGTGAGTCATCGTCACCTCGCAGTCGGGGACCTCCCACCCGTGAAGGCCCTGGCGCAGGGTTCGGCGGACGGTCTCCTTCACGGCGGTGAAGAAGGCCGGTGGCATCGAACCCAACTCGACGCCGAGCCGAAACGTCACGCCGGCACCGGTCGGCGCCGGCGCGATCCGCAGCCCGACGGTGGCCAGGAACGGGTTGGGCGCCACCGCGATCACCTCCACCGCCCCAGCGACGCCGCACACCCGCTCCACGTGCACCGTGCTGGTTTCCCGGAACGTCACCCCCAGGCCGAAGTCGTCGGCAAGGGTGGCCTGGATGACCTCCTTCTGCACCTCGCCGTAGAGCGACACGGCGATCTCGTGCTCCCGGTCGTCCTGCCGCAGGTTGATGAGCGGGTCCTGCTCAGCGAGCTGGATCAGCGCGGCGTGCAGCGCGACCCGGTCTGCGGGGCGCGTCGGCACCACCACGGTCTCCAGGGTGGGTGGCGCGAAGTGGCGGTCGGTGCCGGCACGTTCGGGTGGCACGCCCACCGGGTCGCCGATCCGAGCGCGCCTGAGGCCCCACAACCGGGCGATGTGACCGGCTTCGACCGCCGACGCCACCACGTCGGCCCCTTGGGCGACGACTCGGACGGCAGTGACCAGTTCAGCGTCGACAGCGCCGACGCGGACCCGGTCGCGAACCCGGATCGTGCCGGCGAAGAGCCGGACCACTGCGATCTTCTCTCCGGCTGGACCCCGTTCGATGGCGAACACGGTGCCGGAGACCGGGGCGTCGGCGTCACCCTGGACGGTGGGCAACAGCTCGGTGATCCCGGCGATCAGCGCGTGCACCCCGGCACCTGTGATCGCCGAGCCGGCGTACACGGGCTGCACCAGCGCGCGGCTGGTCCGCGTCGCCAACGCAGCGCGTAGCCGTGAGTACGGCAGCGCGGACGTGTCCGCCACCCAGTCGGCGAGCAGCACGTCGTCCTGGCCGGTGAGTAGGTTGAGCAGCCGGTCGCTGAAGGCGAGGTCGGTGGGCCCGTACGTCGTGCAGTGGGCGCTGCGGGTCCCCGGCATCGCCACCGCGCCCATCGCCACGACGCTCGGCGTGAGCTTCTCCGCGACCGCCTGGAAGACCCGGTCGGGGTCTGCCCCGGCCCGGTCGACCTTGTTGATGAAGATCAGCGTCGGGATGCGCAGCCGGCGCAGAGTTCGCATCAGCACCCGGGTCTGCGGCTGCACCCCCTCCACCGCGGAGATCACCAGCACCGCGCCGTCGAGCACACCAAGCACCCGCTCGACCTCGGCGATGAAGTCCGGGTGACCGGGCGTGTCGATCAGGTTGACTGTCACGTCGTCCAGCACGAAGGAGACGACAGCCGAGCGGATGGTGATCCCGCGTTGCCGTTCCAGTGCCAGGGTGTCGGTCTGGGTGCTGCCCGCGTCGACACGGCCGAGATGGTCGGTCACACCGACGTCGTGCAACAGCCGCTCGGTCAGGCTGGTCTTACCGGCATCGACGTGAGCCAGGATGCCGAGGTTCAGGGTTTTCACGCAGCGTCAGGTCCTTCAGGTAGGCGACAGATCCCTTCTGGTCGGACATCGACGCAGCGCGCATTGGTGCTCCCTGGAGGTTGGTGGCGGTTTCGGGTAGTTCAGCAGGCCGTCGTCGGGTCGGGCAACCGAATAACCGGCGCTCTCACACCCCGTACGCGGTCGGAGGAGAGCTCGCGGGCGTTGGCCAAGCTGGAGCAGTCGTTGCTGTCCCGGCCTGTTGGAGGCGATCGACGAGCGGGCCTGCCTGCTGCACACCGGCGGCGAGTCGCTGGGGAACCTCGCCGCCTTCCTCGACGGGCCCTGGCTGTCGACTTCGACGTGCTCGACCCACCGGAGCTGCGTGCCGTCGTCCGGGAGGTCGCGGCCCGGTTCACGGGTGCCGTCGGGTCCGCGCCGGGGCGAGTCGCGGTTCACCCCGGCGCGGACGTGGCGGTGGAGCTATGACTGCGGCACCAGCCGGAAGGACTGCGCCGCGGTGCCGTTGCAGGCGTACTGGATGAGCTGGACGCTGTCCGCCGTGGACGCTCCCGGCACGTCGAGACACTTGCCGCTGGAGCGGTTGACCAGGCGGTAGTAGCCGCCGCCCTCGGGCTCGGCCCGCCACTGCTGGTTGTTGCCGCCGCTGTAGGACCAGAGCTGGATGGGTGCGGAGTCGGCTGTCGACCGGTCGGTCACGTCGATCACCTGGGCGCTGTTGTTGCGGTTGTTGACCCGCAGGTACCCGCCGCTGGTCGGCACGAACTGGTACTGCTGCGCGGTGCTGCTGTTGCACGCGTACTGCTGGATGGCCGTGCCGTTCGCGCTGGCCGCGGCCCGCGCGTCCACGCACTTGCCGTTGCCCCGGTTGACAACCGTGTGCCAGGCGGTCGGCGAGATGCCGTCGGACGGCGGGGGCGTGGTCGGCGGGACGGTGCCGACACCGGCCAGCCAGTGCAGCCCGTCGATCAGCAACTGGTTCTGCTGCGCGCTGTCGAAGGTGGACGACAGCCCGGTGTTGGTGCTGTAGTTCATCGCGTTGTGACCGAAGTTGGCGTAGAGCATCTTGTACTGCCGGTTGCTCCAGACGAGCGGGTAGTAGCCGCCGTACCAGGACTGGTTGGGGTCCGTGCCGACCGGGAAGCTGGACGGGTCGACCGAGGCGAGGATGTCGATGTTGGGGTTCTGCCGCAGGTCGTTGCTCCAGGAGTACCACTCGCTGATCGACGACGGGAACGTCGCCGGGAGGTTCCGGGTGGCGGCGTGGGTGCGGTTGTCGGCGCGCATCGTGACCCGGGTGGGTCCCCAGGTGTTCGTCTGGAACGAGCCGGTGCCGAGGAAGGTGTTGTAGTACCAGCTCCAGCTCGACGGGTTGGTGGTGAACGCGCTGACGTGGAAGCCCAGCCATCCCCCGCCGTTCTGCACGTACTGCTGGAACGCGGCGCGTTGCGCGGCGGGCGGCGCGTCGTCGAGGAACATGACGACCTTGTACTGGGCCAGGTTGGAGGTGTTCAGCAGGCTCCAGTTGTTGGTGGCCTCCCAGGAGAAACCGTGCTGGGCGGCGGCCTGCGGGAACCAGGCCCGGGCGTCCTTGACGAAGTCGATGTGCGCGGCGTCCCAGGTGCCGTTGTAGAAGGCCAGGACCTTGAACGTCGGCGCGGCCTGCGCGCTTCGCGTGGCGCTGACAGCGACACCGGCGGTCAGCGCGACGACCAGGGCGACGAACAACGACAGGATTCGTCTGGTACGGGAGGAGAGTTCTGCGATCACCTGATCGTCCCTTCGGTGGGGACGCGCGCCGCCGCGTCGAGGTACATCTGTTCACAAGGTTTACAGATAGACGAAAGGTTATTCCTCTGACCTGATCGCGTCAATCGCCGATCGCCCGAACGGGTGGGATTCCTGCGGCAGCGGGTACCCCGGCCCGGTGACCAGCCCGGACGGCGTCGACGTCGACCAGCCGCTCGCCGTGGACGTGCCCGCCGCGCCGCACGACGCCAGTGGCGAACGCGTGCCGACCCGCGACCTCGCCGGCCTCGCGCCGCCGACCCGGTCGGCGCGCCGCTGGACCCCGAGCCGGGTGGTGGCCACCCCCGCCGCGCTCGACCACCCGCACGGCCAACGGATCGCCGAACGGGTGCGGGCACTCGGGATCGAGGTGGAACACCTGCGCGCCAACCGGCTCACCGGGGTACGCGGGCAGACCGACCGGGAAACCTATGCCCGGGCCAAGTCGACGATGGCGATAGTGGTGAGCCCACCCTCGCGGCGCGTGCTGCAACCCATCGCGCCCAGCGCCGACTGGCGGGTCGACCTGGCCGAGGGCTGCCCGGCGCACTGCCAGTACTGCTACCTCGCCGGATCCCTGTCCGGCCCGCCGGTGACCCGGGTGTACGCGGACCTCGACGACATCCTCGCCGGGCTGGCCGCGTACGCCGGGCGCGGCACGGTGACCAGCCGCAACGCGCGGCGCGCCGACGAGGGCACCACCTTCGAGGCGTCCTGCTACACCGACCCGCTCGCCCTGGAGCACCTGACCGGCAGTTGGCGGCGCGCGGTGCAGCACTTCGCCGACTGGGACGCCCCCGTGCAACTGCGCTGGACCACCAAGTACGCCGACGTGGACACCTTCGTCGGGCTGCCGCACGCCGGTCGGACCCGGGTCCGCTTCAGCGTCAACTGCGCCCCGGTAAGCGTTCGGTTCGAGGGCGGCACCGCCCGGGTGCCGGACCGGTTGGCCGCGCTGCGCCGGCTCGCCCTCGACGGTTACCCGGTCGGGCTGACCATCGCGCCGATCATCGCGCTGCCGCACTGGCGGGAAAGCTACGGCGAACTGCTCGATCAGGTCCGCGCGGCGGTCGACGGGGTGCCCGACCTGGACCTGACCGCCGAGCTGATCACCCACCGGTTCACGCCGGGCAGCAAGGAGGTGCTGCTCGGCTGGTACCCGCGCACCCGGCTGGAGATGGACGAGGAGTCCCGCACCCGCAAGCACGGCAAGTTCGGCGCGGTGAAGTACGTCTACCCGCGTGAGCAGATGACCGAGCTGCGCGACTGGTTCACCGCCGAACTCACCGCCCGCGTGCCGGCCTGCCGGATCCTCTACTGGACCTGACGTCAGCCGACCGAGGAGCGGGCGACCGGGGCGGCGAAGAAGGTGTCCGGGTACGGCTCGTCGCTCAGACTGTAGTGCCACCACTCACGGTCGTAGTTGACGAACCCGGCGTCGGTCATCAGCCGCTGCAACAACCGACGGTTGTCCCGCGCCGTCCCGGTGATGCGGGGGTCGGCAGTGTGCGCCCGCGGGTCGAAACAGTCGAAGCCCGTACCCATGTCGATGCTGTTGTCGGCGAAGCGCTGCCCGCGCGGCGCGGTGCAGGCGACCAGTGGTTGCCCGACCCGGTACGGAGGTTGGCTGGCGGCGGGCTCGTCGACAAGGGTCAGGTCCAGGGTGCTGCCGCGGCTGTGCGCGGTGGGCGCACCGATGTATCCGTCGGCGAAGAGCCGGTTCTTGGCCAGGTCCGGGTAGAACTCGGCCTTGGTCTGTTGCTCGTCGGGGCGCTTCGACCAGGCGACGAAGTCGTCCACCGCCGGTTGCGGGCGGTAGCAGTCGTACACCTTGAGGCTGTGCCCACCGGTCAGCGCGGCGTCCTGTACGCGGCGCAGAGCCTCGGCCGCCTGCCGGGTGAGCAGGCACAGCGGCTCGCGGTAGCCGGTGATCGGTCGGCCGACGAAGTTGTGCGGCGTGGCGTAGCGGATGTCGGCCTGGATACGGGGGTCGAGGTCGGTCAGCACCACGAACCCGGGCAGCCGCTCGGCGGGGCTCGGCGACGGGGTGGGGCTCACCGACGTCGGCTGCGGCGCGGCCGGCACGGGCCGAGGCTCCGACCGCGAGCAGCCGCCCAGCAGCACGGCGAACGCGAGCACGACGGCGACGCGGGTAGGCACCGGTCCTGTCTATCAGCCCCGGCCGGGCCCCGCGCCGGATCGGCCGTCGACCGGTTCGGCCACGCCCGCCGGACGAGCCGGCTCGACCAGGTCAACGGACCAGCAGCGCGTCCTGCATACGTTCGGACAGCCAGTCGCTGAACGAGTCTTCCGTCCAGCCGCAGCGCAGCACCAACGCGTCATAGTGCGCCGGGTCGTTGAAGATCCACAGAGCGTCGATCGCCCGCTCGACGTCGGAGCCTTGGCGCAGCGGACCGAGCGATCGAACCCGGTCGACCACCATCCGAGCGCCCGCGCGACGGTTGCGCAGCAGCGTCTCCCACACGTCGGCGACCTCAGCCGTCTCGTCTGCCGCCCGCCGAACGGTCTCGAAGATCCGCGCCGCGCGCCTGCCGATCAGGGTGCACACGCCGGCGTACGCGTGCAGGACGTCGGCCTGCGTGTCCGCCTCGAAGACCGGTTGAAACCAGGGTCGTTGGGCGACAGGTACCGGCTCGTCGTCGCCGGCGAGCGCCTCGTCGAGGACCTGTCGTAGCAGCGCCGCCTTCGACCCGAACGTGGCGAACACCGTCGGGCGCGCGACGCCTGCGGCGACCGCCACGTCAGCCAGCGAGGTGCCGGCGTAACCACGTGCGGCGAACAAGTCGGCGGCCGCGCCGACCACCGCCCGCCGGGTACGCCGCGCACTCTCCTCACGCACCGCGGACCGGTAGCGCCGAGTCGGCTTTTCGTCCTTGACATCACCCATGGCTTCGCCATACTAGCAACATATTCGCAAGACACTGACTAGTGAATAGACGGCATCTATTGTCACGCCGCCGCTCGGCACGGCATCGAACTGCCACGACCACCCCCAGCACTGAATGAATCGACAGGAGGCCAGCACATGACGGACGGACAGGTTCGAGGGCGGGGTCGGTGGTCGATGTGCGTCGCCGCAGTTGTGCTCAGCGGCCTGACGGCCTGCGGGTCCACACGGGCGAACCAGCCGGCCACGGCGGGCGCCGACCCGTCCCGCTCGGTCGGTGCGGCGGGGATCGAGGCGAAGCCGGTCGACGCCTGCGCGTTGCTGTCCATCGACGAGGTCACGCAGGTGATCGGGGCCACGGGCGACAGTGGCCCGCAGGCAGGCAGCACCGGCGACGGTGGCAGCTCCTGCGCCTGGGAGAACCCGGACACCTACCACTCGATCACCATCGAGATCGGCAGCCCCGGCACCGCCGTCGGCGGCAACCTGCCGACCGAATCCGCATACGGACAGACCGAAGCAGGCTCCGATGGCATCCGCTTCGCCTCGGGCGGCATCGCCGAGTTCTCCCTGCGGGACCGCGCCTGTGAGATCCAGGTCGTCACCAGGGTCACCGACAACACCGACCGGTCCACAGCGGTTCGGCTGGTCGGCCTGGTCCGCGACCGCGCCTGAGATCCGGCGCAGACAGTCCGATGAGCAGTGTCCACGCAGCTTCAGCCACCGGAGACGAGGACTGCGGCCGATCAGAGGAGGAGGTACCTGTGCGACGACTACCAATGCTCACGCTAGGCCTGTTGCTAATGGTGTCGGCGGGGTGCAGTGCCGCATCCGACCCGGCGGCGGACGGACGTCGCGATGAAGGAGAACGCCTGCAACCCTCTGTCGACGCACCGGCCAGCACCGGTGACCACGGTGACGTCACCGCGACCCCGGCACGGGCAGCCGACCCTTGCGCGTTGGTGCCGAAAGCCGCCGCCGAACGCCTGGCCGGAACACTCCTGGAGGACCCGGTCGCAGCCCCGGAGTCCTGCACCTACACCGGCCCGATCAGCGGACCCGTCGCCCAGGTCGAGGTCTACGCCGGCGCTGGGGCCAAGAAGATCCTCGACATCGACCGCGACCTCGGCCATGAACTGAAAGCCGTCGCCGGCGTCGGTGACGAGGCGTACATCGAGGACGGCGCGGTATTCGTCAACGTCGACGACACCTGGGTCGCCATCCGGCTGGTGAGCCTGGCCGACCCGGCCGCTTCCCAGCAGGCGCTGGCGAACCTGGCTCGGGACGTGGTGACCCGGTTGTGAATCCCACGACGCGGCGAACCCGTACGGTCATCGCTGCCGCGAGCGTCCTGCCCGTCCTGCTCGCCCTGACAGCATGCCGGGGCGCGAAGCCGAGCACGCCTGGCGCCGCCGGCGATGATCTGCGCTACGGGGCCGCGCCCGCCCCACACCCGGACGTGACCCTCCATCCGGACGTCGTCATAGTGTCCGGCGGCAGTGGCGTGGTGCGTTCGGTCACCGACGGGGGCCTGACCTGGCGACTCGACCCCGACGCCGGCAACGCCGACCGGCTGGCACCAGGCAAGGTCATGTTCGTCACCGGGCGCGGGGTGGGGCGGGTGGTCGACGCCCGGCGTGTAGATCGGGACCTCGCGGTCACCATCGGCCCCGTGGACATCACCGACGTGATCCAGGACGGCGAATTCACGTCCGAACAGCCCGTCTCCCTGGCCGAGGCGGCCGCCTACCAGTTCGACGACACCTTCTGGGCCTCACCGAGCACCGAAGCGCGATCCGAACCGGCGGCGACCGCGACCCTGGGCCGCGCGCCAGCCGTGACCGGCAACGCGCTGACACGTACCGGCCTCCGGTCGAGCACCGCCGCCGCGCCGGCCACCACGGGCGCACTGGACGTCGAGGGTCTCTGCTGCGCAGACGGGGTCGGCGCCCGCTTCTCCTACCGTCACAGTGGGCTCAACCTCTCCGGCACCATCGCCTTCGTGATGAAGCAGCCCACGGCCAAGTTCCACCTGGTGATCGACGGGTCCACGGTCACCGTGGCCGAGTTGCGGATCCACGGTGCGGCCGGGGTCCGGATCCAGGTCGACGCCACCACCACAACCGGCCAGAACGTCCATCCAGTCGCCTTCGTCCCGGTCAACTTCAGCGTGCCTATCGAAACCATATTGGGCATTCCGTTCTCCGCGACCGTTCGGCAGTCGATCGGCATCCGCACCGGTTTCAGCGCCGGGCACACCACGATCAGGGCCTCCGGCGAGTACTCGCTCGGCGGCACCATGGGTTTCGGCTACGCCGACGGCGGGTTCGGCGCACGCTGGCCCGGCGGTCTGCAGGTGAAACGCAACCTCGTCGACTCCGTCGACGGCACTTCGGTGGGGGCGAACGCACTGCTCATCGACTACGACGTGAAGTTCTTCATCGGCCTCGGCGCGGTGGTCTTCAGCGCCGGAATCTACGCCGGGCTCACCACCACGATGGGGATCACCCGAGGCTCGAGCATCGGTTTCGGCGGCCTGCAGGGCCTCGCCAACCGCGAGGGCTGCAACCGCGCCGACCTCACCATCAACGCGAGGTACGGCATCGGCTACACCATCCCGGCCCTGGTTGCGAAGGTGATCAACTTCTTCCTGAAAGTCTTCAACGCCAAACCCATCGCCGCCGAGGGCGGGATCCCCAACCCGCCGCCAGTCGTCAACCTGGTCAACAAGCACTGGGTCACGAACCGGCCGGTGTGTCAGCACTGAGATCGCCACCAACGACGAGGACCCGGCTGCCCAGGCGTCGCTTCTCGCAGCCGGGGGTCTCATCAGGCTCTATGCACGAAAGGTGGTTGAGCCCCGAGAGCCTTTTCCCGGTGGCGGAAAGCCGGCCGACACGGAACTGCCGCGGGCCGGCGCGGCGAAAGGTGGCCGAAATATATCCGGAATACTTCCGTAACTCCGCCGAGCGCTGGAACCAACCGGGCATGTCGTCAACCCCCATCGGTGAGGCAAGATGGCGCGAGGAACGGTGCACGCCGTTCCGGGACACACGGTGGCGACGGCATGCTGTCGCTTCCGGAGCGGTGAAGGAGACGCGGGTGGGCGCGGACGACGGACGCAGGGTGACCATCACCGCGATCGCACGGGAGGCCGGAGTGTCGGTGCCGACCGTGTCACGGGTGCTCAACGGACGCTCCGATGTGGCCCCGGACACCCGGGAGCGGGTCGAGGAGTTGTTGCGCCACCACGGCTACCGGCGTCGCACCAGCCGCAGCGTTCGCCGCGCCGGTCTCGTCGACCTGGTCTTCAACGACCTGGACAGCCCCTGGGCCGTGGAGATCATTCGCGGCGTGGAGGACGTCGGGCACGGCGCGGGTGTCGGCACCGTGGTCTCCGCGATCCACCGGCAGCCCACAGCGGCCCGGCAGTGGTTGCAGAACCTGCGGACCCGGGCCACCGACGGCGTCATCTTCGTGACCTCGCACCTGAGCCCGCCGCTGCACGCGCAACTGCGTCGCCTCAACGTGCCGGTGGTGGTCGTGGACCCGGCCGGCGTACCGGCCATGGACGTGCCCACGATCGGCGCCACCAACTGGGCCGGCGGGCTCGCCGCGACCGAACATCTTCTCGCGATCGGGCACCGACGCATCGGTTTCGTGGCCGGGCCGACGCACCTGCTGTGCAGCCGGGCCCGGCTCGACGGTTACCGCGCCGGGCTGGAGGCCGCCGGGGTGCCGGTGGACGACGCTTTGATCTACCCGGGCGACTTCTACCACGCCTCCGGTTTCGCCGGCGGGACCGCGCTGCTCGACCTCGCCGACCCGCCGACCGGCATCTTCGCCTCCAGCGACCAGATGGCCTTCGGCGTCTACGAGGCCATCCGGCGGCGCGGGCTGCGCGTGCCGGACGACGTGAGCGTGGTGGGGTTCGACGACCTGCCGGAAGCCCGCTGGGCCTCACCGCCGCTGACCACAGTGCGCCAACCGTTGGTCGAGATGGGGCGGTTGGCTGCCCGGACCGTGCTGCGCCTGGCCCAGGGCGAGGGCATCGACTCGCCCCGGGTGGAACTCGCCACCGAGTTGGTCGTTCGGGACAGCACCGCCGCCCCGCTGACCGGGTCGCCCGCCTCGGCGTGACGGCCTGACCTGCGCCGGAAACCGGTTGGACCGGTTCCGGTTTGTCTCCGAAAATTCCGGCGAGGCCGCGCTTGACCGGGAGCCACCCACGGTCGGCGCGGTGAGCGACCGACGGTCACCCACCGCGCCGCACTGTCAGTGGTGGTGGTGCCAGCGGACGGCCTTGCGGATGGTCACCGGCAGTGCGGGTGCGCCGTCGACCGGTGCCGGGTCCTCGGCGGTCGGTGCCACTCCCCCGGCGGCGATCCGGTCCAGCGTGGCCAGGCCCGCCCCGTCGACCTCGCCGAAGATCGTGTAGTTGGGGCGCAACGCGGAGTTGGCGTAGACCAGGAAGAACTGGCTGCCGTTGGTGTCCGGCCCGGCGTTGGCCATGGCCAGCACGCCACGGGCGTACACCCGGCGCTCGCCGGTCGGGTCGGTGGGCGCGGGCGGCAGGTCGGTCGGCAACTCGTCGCGGTACCGGTAGCCCGGGCCGCCCTCACCGGTGCCGGACGGGTCACCGCACTGCAGCACGCTCAGCGTCGGGTACGCGGTGAGCCGGTGGCACGGGGTGCGGTCGTAGAACCGCTTGCTCACCAGGTGCAGGAAGCTCTGCACCGTGCACGGCGCTGCGGCCCGGTCCAGTGTCAACCCGATGGGCCCGTGGTTGGTCGCCAGGGTCACCCGGACGCTGCCCCGGGCCGGGGTGCGTCGCGGGTCCGGCGGCAGCGGCACCGGCCGGGCCGCGGGTTCGTCCGGGGTCTCGGTGTACGCGCACGGGCCGTGGGTGGTGCGCGGCGGTCGGGTGGCGGCGTCGGCAGCGGCGGGCGGCCCGGCGGAGACGCGCACCGGGTCGGCCGACGGGCCCGGGGCGGCGAGCGCCGTGGCGGACGAGCCGACGACCAGCGCCCCGGCGAGCACTGTCACCCCCGCGAGGCGGGTCAGGGCGCGCACCGGTCGGCGGGGTGCCGCCACTGCGGGGCGCGGTTCGAGTTCACTCGACACAGGGATCCTCCTGGACTGGTGGAGCCAGAAAGACCGGAGTCTATGGACGGCAGCGCCTGATGTCGATCCGTCAGGGCATCCGACGGCGACGCCGCCACAGCACGCCGCCCATCAACGCCACCACCGTCGCGCCGCTGACCGCGATCACCGACCAGAGCCACCCCGAGCCGGTAGGCGCGGGTCCGCTGGCCGCCGCCGGTCGGGGCGCGCCGGGTGCCGCCAGCGCGGACGGCGCCGCCGACGGGGTGGCGGTCAGCTCGCCGGGCTCGACCAGTCGACCCACGGCGGCGTCCCGCGGCAGCGTGAAGCCCCAGTCCAGGAGGGCCGCGCCCTGCTCCCAGCCGCGCACCGGTGCCGATTCGGCGCCCAGCAGGGTCACCACCAGCCGCCGCCCGCCGCGTTCCGCCGCCCCCACGTAGGTGTGCCGGGCCAGGTCGGTGAAGCCGGTCTTGCCGCCAAGCGCCCCCGGGTACCGGTAGATGAGCTGGTTCTCGTTCTGGATCTCGAAGCCCTTGGTGCGTTGCGCCGGCTGGACCGGAATCGACGCCTGCTCGGTCAGCGCGTACCGACGGAAGTTCGGTTCGGCGAAGCAGGCACGGGCGATCAGCGCCAGGTCGTACGCGCTGGTGAACTGCCCCTTGCCGTCCAGGCCGGACGGGGTGACCGCGTGCGTCTGGAGCGCGCCGAGGTGGTGGGCCTGCTCGTTCATGGCGCGTACGCCGGCGGCGCTGTCCGTTCCGCTGCCGAGTCGCGCGAGGGCGTTGGCGGCCTCGTTGCCGGAGTTGAGCAGCAACCCGAGCCAGATGGTCTCGATGGTGTACCGGCCGCCCGCGACCAGGCCCACGGCCGACGAGCCGGGTTCGATGTTCATGTCCGCGTCGGTGACGGTGACAATCTGCTTCGGGTCGAGCCTGGGCAGCATCGTGGCCGCCAGCAGGAGCTTCTGCACGCTCGCCGGTGTGCCGTACTCGTGGGGGCCGCAGCCGCCGAGCACCTGGCCGCTGTCCAGGTCGGCGACCAGCCACGACGTGGCGGTGACCCTCGGCGGCGCGGCGGCGCCGGACGGCACGACCAGGCCGGCCGTGTCCAGCGCCGCGCCGCCGATCATCCGTTGCTCGGGCACGGCGGGCGGGGGCGACGGCCGGGGTGGGCGGGACGCCGCCGGCACCGGGACCCGGGGGCAGCGCACCGTCGGCGCGGCGGACGCTCCCGTCGCACCGACCGGCACGGGAGCGAGCAGGACGGCGGACGTCGTGGCCGCCAGCAGCGCAGCTCTCATGTGCCCGACCCTAGTCAGGAGGATCGCCCGGCGGGACGGGATGCCGGTCAACTCGCGTCGCCGCGAGCGCGCAGGTAGTCGTGCAGGGCGGCACTGCCCCGCAGCCGACGCAGGCTGCGGGTGTGCAGCTCCTGCTCGCGGCGGCCCAGCTCGGCGCGGACCCGCTGGGCGCTGCCGGTGGTCCGTAGCTCGCCGAGCACCGCGGCGATGATCTCGAACGGGTACGCGCCCCGCCGCAGCAGCGCGATGACCTGCGCCGCGCGTAGCTCCGCCTCGTCGTACACCCGGTAGTTGGTCCCCGGGGTGCGGCCCGGCCGCAGCAGCTCGCGCTCCTCCCACAGCCGCAGCTGTGAGGTCCGGACCCCGACCAGGGCGGCGACCTCGCCGATGCGGGCGCCGTGGCGTGGTGCGGGTCGGGTCGCCGGTGGGCTGGCCAGCACGGTCTCGAAGGCGCCGAGCACCCGGCGAATCTCTGCGCGTTCCCGGTCCAGCTCGGCATGGCCGCCGTCGAGCGCCGCCAGGGCCGCCGGCAGGTCACCAGCGTGCACCGCGGCCATGATCTCCCGGGTACGGCTCCAACCGTGCCCCTCGGCCAACCGCCGCGCCACGGTCAGCGCCCGGGCGTGCTCGGTCGTGAAGATCCGGTAGCCGCTGGCGGTGCGCCGCACCGGCGGCAGCACCCCCAACTCGACGTAGTTGCGCACCTGCTGCACCGAGATCCCGACGGTGGCCGCCAGGTCCACGGCGCGCAGCCGATCCTGCGAGGCGACGTCCACGCGAGCCACCGTACCGCTTACGACGTGATTTGAGACTTTCCCGCACGTAGCGCCGCTGCTTGCGCTCGAACTTCGCCAGAACTGTCTACATGAGGATGAATGAGACAATGGAACCCGCCAGTGCCCGGCGGGGCAAAGTCCCGCCACGATTCCGTGAAGGGTTCGTATGTCGCAGCCAGCATGGTCCGCCGCCGACAGCCACGACATGATCGAGGTACGCGGGGCGCGGGAGAACAACCTCGCCGACGTCTCGGTCGACATCCCCAAACGCCGGTTGACCGTCTTCACCGGCGTCTCCGGGTCGGGCAAGTCGTCGCTGGTCTTCGGCACCATCGCCGCCGAGTCCCAGCGCATGATCAACGAGACCTACAGCGCGTTCCTCCAGTCCTTCATGCCGAACCTCAACCGGCCGGACGTCGACTCGCTCCGCAACCTCAGCGCGGCCATCGTCGTCGACCAGGAGCGGATGGGAGTCAACTCCCGCTCCACCGTCGGCACCGCCACCGACGCGTACGCGATGCTTCGGATCCTCTTCAGCCGGCTCGGCCAACCGTCCATCGGCGGCGCCGGGGCGTTCAGCTTCAACCTGCCCGAGGGCATGTGCCCCACCTGCGAAGGGCTGGGCCGGGTCTCCGACCTCGACGTCAACGAGCTGGTCGACGTCGAGCGCTCCCTCAACGAGGGCGCGATCACAGTGCCCAACTTCGCTGTCGACTCCTGGTACTGGCAGACCATCGTCGGCTCCGGCCTGTTCGACCCGGACGTCAAACTCCAGGACTTCACCCCGCAACAGTGGGAGGACTTCCTGCACAAGCCGGCCACCAAGATCAAGGTGGGTAGCAACAACTGGACGTACGAGGGGCTGGCGGTCAAGGTCAAGCGGCTCCTCCTGGCCAAGGACCGCGAGTCGATGCAACCGCACATCCGCGCCTTCGTCGACCGGGCGGTCACCTTCACCAGCTGCGGCGACTGCGGCGGCACCCGGCTCAACGCGGCGGCCCTGTCATCACGGATCGCCGGGCGCACCATCGCCGACTGCTCGGCCATGCAGATCAGCGACCTGGCAGCGTTCGTCCGCACCGTCGAGGACCCGGGGGCCGCGCCACTCGTCGCCAACCTCCGCGACCTGCTGGACTCCCTGGTCGAGATCGGTCTGGGCTACCTCAGCCTGGATCGCGAGTCGGCAACCCTCTCCGGGGGCGAGGCGCAACGGGTGAAAATGGTCCGGCACCTCGGCTCCAGCCTCTCCGACGTCACCTACGTCTTCGACGAACCCACCGTCGGCCTGCACCCACACGACATCGCCCGGATGAACGACCTGCTGCTGCGGCTGCGCGACAAGGGCAACACCGTGCTGGTGGTCGAACACAAACCGGAGACCATCGCCATCGCCGACCACGTGGTCGACCTCGGCCCGGGCGCCGGCACCGACGGTGGCCGGATCTGCTTCACCGGCGACATCCCCGGCCTGCGCCGCTCCGACACGCTCACCGGCCGACACCTGGACCACCGGGTGACAGTGCGTCCCGACGTACGCCAACCCACCGGGCAGCTCGCCATCCGCCAGGCCGACCTGCACAACCTGCACGACGTGGACGTGGACATCCCGCTCGGGGTCCTCACCGTGGTCACCGGCGTGGCCGGCTCCGGCAAGAGTTCACTGATCCACGGCTCCCTGCGCGGTCGGTCCGGGGTCGTCATCGTCGACCAGTCCCCGATCCGTGGCTCACGACGCAGCAACCCCGCCACCTACAGCGGGCTGCTCGACCCGATCCGCACCGCCTTCGCCAAGGCCAACGGGGTCAAGGCCGCGCTGTTCAGCGCCAACTCCGAGGGCGCCTGCCCGACCTGCAAGGGAATCGGCCTCATCTACACCGACCTGGCGATGATGGCCGGCGTCGCGAGCGTCTGCGAACGGTGCGAGGGGCGGCGCTTCACCGACACGGTGCTCACGTACACACTGCGCGGCAAGAACATCCACGAGGTGCTGACCATGTCCGTCACCGAGGCGTACGCCTTCTTCCCCAGCGGGGCGGCGCACCTCGTCCTCGGCCGGTTGGTCGACGTCGGGCTGGGCTACCTCAGCCTCGGCCAGCCGCTGACCACCCTGTCCGGCGGGGAGCGGCAACGACTCAAGCTCGCCATCCACCTGGCCGAGAAGACCACCACGTACGTCCTCGACGAGCCGACCACGGGCCTGCACCTGGCCGACGTGGACCAACTGCTGGCCCTGCTCGACCGGATGGTCGACGCCGGCAACACGGTGATCGTCATCGAGCACCACCAGGCGGTCATGGCACACGCCGACTGGCTCATCGACCTCGGCCCCGGCGCCGGCCACGACGGCGGCCGCATCGTCTTCACCGGCACACCGGCCGAGCTGGTCGCCACCGGCGACACCCTCACCGCCAAGCACCTCCGCGAGTACGTCAACGACCCGGCGGTGATCGGCCAGGGCTGACGCCGGTGCCCCGCCACCGGCCGGCGCACAGCGGCGACCGGTCCCGGCACGAGCGGCGGCGGTCCGGCGGGCCGGCGATGCCAGTGGCGGCGGGCCGGCGGGCGGCGCTCCGGCGGCGGCGTCAGGTGACGCGGCGCAGCCAGCGCCGCTGCCAGGGGGTTTCCACCGCCTTCGGGTGGTAACCGGCCCGCACCCACGGCACCGCCCGCTCGACCGGCAGACCGTCGAGGATCGCCAGCGCGGCCAGGGCCGTCCCGGTGCGACCCAACCCACCCCGGCAGGCCACCTCGACACGTTCACCGTCGTGGGCTCGTCGCAGCGCTTCCCGTAGGACGTCGAGGGCTTCGGCGCGGTCGAGCGGCACCCAGAAATCGGGCCAACGGATCCGCCGGTACGGCCAGGCGGGCTCCGGACCAGGTGCCAGCAGCACGGCGAAGTCGGCGGGCGAGGTCGCGGCAGCGATGCGGCGACCGCGCACCGTCGCCCCACTGGGGAGTACGAGTACGCCCGACTGCTCGGACCACGACTGTGCATCACTCACCCGGACATTGTGCCGCGACGATCTGACAGGTGAGCACAGACAGCGCCCGCCCCCGCGGGGGGGCCGGGGGGGGGGGCGGTGTTGGGGTTGTGGTGGGCGCGTCGGGGGTTGGCGCGCGCGGCCCCGGCCCCGGCCGGAGACTCCCCCCA
>NZ_JBEZEH010000144.1:0-18597 GCF_040648775.1 Micromonospora sp. NPDC049089 | reverse complement strand
CACACCTGCACAAGGAATCACGTCCAAGCGAGGATAAAATGTGAATGCCACAGCTTCGGCGCAGGCGCTGAGCCCGCTCCGGGGCGCGCAGCTTCAGCAGCGTCACCTTCTCGATCTGTCGGATCCGCTCCCGGGACAGGCCGAACTCCCGACCGACCTCGTCCAGGGTGCGCTGACGGCCGTCGTCCAGGCCGAATCGGAGGCGGATGACCGCCTGTTCCCGCTGGGACAGGGTGGAGAGCACGATGCTGACCTCGTTGCGCAGCTCGCCCTGGGCGGCGGCGTCGCCCGGCTCGGTGCGCGGGTCCACCGAGGCCACGAAGTCACCGAGCGCGCTCTCACCGTCGTCGCCGACGGCCTGGTCCAGGCTGACCGGCTCCCGGTCGTAGGAGATCAGCTCGATGACCTGGATCTCGGGGACCTCCAGCGCGCGGGCCACCTCGGCGACAGTCGGTTCGCGGCCCAGCGTCACCGCCAGTTCGCGGCGGGCCCGGACCATCCGGTTGACCTGCTCGACCATGTGCACGGGAATGCGGATGGTGCGGGCCTGGTCGGCCATCGCGCGGGTGATGGCCTGCCGGATCCACCAGGTGGCGTACGTGGAGAACTTGTAGCCCTTGGCGTAGTCGAACTTCTCCACGGCCCGGATCAGACCGAGGTTGCCCTCCTGGATCAGGTCGAGAAACGCCATGCCACGGCCCGTGTAGCGCTTGGCGATGCTGACCACCAGCCGCAGGTTCGCCTCCAACAGGTGGTCCTTGGCCGCCCGACCCTCGGCGACGATCAGCTCCAGATCGGCTCGCAGCTCCGCGGAGACCGGGGTGCAGGTGGCCAGCTTCTCGTCGGCGAACAGGCCGGCCTCGATGCGCCGGGCCAGGTCGACCTCCTGCGCGGCGGTCAGCAGCTTCGTCCGGCCGATGCCGTTGAGGTAGGCCCGGACCAGGTCGGTGGAGATGCCGCGCTCGTCGGTGGCGTCCAGGTCGACGAGGGCCTCGGGGGCCCCGTCAGTGTCGGTCGTGGTGGCCGGGCGCGTCCGGTATTCCGTCATCTGCAGGACCATCTCTGTCTCTCCCCGTTTCCACGTCGGTGCCGTGTTCCCGGCCCAGTGGTGCCGGTGTGACAACAGCTTGGCGGGCGGGGCGTAAAACGGGAGTGAGGCGATCGGGCACCCGACAGGAATCGCGTCAGATCGCTGGTGCGGTGTGTCGTCGAAGTGTGTGGTTGCCCGCCCCGGCTACGTTGCGGACGGCCGGCCACCTCTGGCCAGCCGGAAACGACAGTTGGAGGACGGTGTGGTCTTCAAGCGGCTCATGAAGGCGATGGGCGTCGGTGGTCCGTCGGTGGAGACGGTGCTGGCCAACCCGAACTGCCGCCCGGGCGGCCAGTTGGAGGGCCGGATCCAGGTGCTGGGCGGCGACCACCAGGTCGACATCGACCACGTCACCCTCGGCCTGGTCACCCGGGTCGAGGTGGAGAGCGGTGACAGCGACTACGACACCACTCAGGAGTTCCACCGCCAGCAGGTCACCGGCGCGTTCCGGCTGGAGCCGGGGCAGCGCTACGACCTCCCGTTCCGCTTCGACGTGCCGTGGGAGACACCGGTCACCGAGCTGTGCGGGCAGCACCTGCACGGGATGACGATGGGCCTGCGTACCGAGCTGGAGGTCGCCCGCGCGGTCGACAAGGGGGACCTGGACGCCGTGTCGGTGCACCCACTGCCGGCGCAGGAGCGACTGCTGGACGCGCTGCTGCGGCTGGGATTCCGGTTCGCACGCGCCGATGTGGAGCGCGGTCACATCTACGGCGTACGCCAGACGTTGCCGTTCTACCAGGAGATCGAGTTCAGCCCGGCGCCGCAGTACGCCCGCTCGATCAACCAGTTGGAGGTCACCTTCATCGCCGACGCCCAGCAGATGCAGGTGGTGCTGGAGGTCGACAAGCGCGGCGGCGTCTTCACGGAGGGCCGGGACGCCTTCGGTCGGTTCACCGTCGACCACGCCACCGCCGACCGCACCGACTGGACCGTCGAACTCGACAACTGGCTCCGCCAGTCCCTGACCCGCCGAGGCCTCTTCTCCTAACCTCACCCCCTTTTTTGCGCGTTGATCATGAAGTTATTGCCCCGACACGCCGAGGCGAAGGGCAACAACTTCATGATCAACGGAGGCGGGGCGGGGCGGGGCGGGTGGATTGGGTGGGGTGGGCTGGGGTTAGAGGTCTAGGAGGAGGGTTTGGGGGCCTATGTTGGTGCTTTTCACCACCATGTGGGCGCGGAAGCGGCCGGTCTCCACCTTTGCTCCTCGTTCGCGTAGGGCGTCGACCACCGCTGTCACCAGTGGCTCGGCGACCTCGGCGGGGGCGGCGGCGGACCAGCTCGGTCGGCGGCCCTTGCGGGCGTCGCCGTAGAGGGTGAACTGGCTGACCACCAGGATCGGCGCGCCGGTGTCGGCGGCGGACCGCTCCCCGTCCAGGATGCGTACCTCGTGCACCTTGCGGGCCATCGTCCGAGCCGTCTCCTCGGTGTCGGTGTGGGTCACGCCGAGCAGCACCAGCAGGCCGTTCTCGATCGCACCGACCACCTCACCGTCCACCGTCACGCTGGCCCGCCCGACGGTCTGCACCACCGCCCGCATCAGGCGTTCACCGGCTCGATGAAGCCGCGCTCCACCAGGTGCGCCACGATCGGGCCGGCGGCCTCGGCCATCTCGTCGGGCTCGACGTCGTGCGCGGCGGCGAGCAGGGCGAGCTGGTCACGCAGCGGCAGCCGGCCGTCGGCGCCACCGACCAGCGCCAGTACCAGCGGGTCGATCTCCTCGGTCCAGCGCAGGCCGTGCGGCATCGCGAGGACCTGGCGGTCCACCCCCCAGCCCTCGTCGCCCATGGTGGCCTCCTGTCGCAGTTGGAGGCCCTCGGCGGCCCGGTAGCGCTCGGCGAGCAACGCTTCGGTGTCGCGTACCCGGAGGAAGTCCTGGCGGTCGAACCAGGCGGCGACCTGATCGCCCAGCGGCGGCTGCACCTGCTGGCGCAGATCCTCCACCCGGACCACCGGGTCGGCATGCCCACCACGACGCAGCGACACGATGCCGAAACCGATGCCCTCCACCTTGTGCGCGTCGAACCAGTCCAGCCAGGCGGCCATCCGCTGCGGGTCGGCGGTCTCGGCGGCGTCGGTGAGCCACAGGTCGACGTACGCCATCGGGTCGGCCACCTCGCGTTGGATCACCCAGGCGTCCAGGCCGGTCCCGGCGAACCAGCCGGCTACCCGCTCGTCCCACTCCTCGCCGGCGACGTGCACCCAGTTGGCCAGGTACTGCATGGTGCCGCCGTCGGTGAGCAGGCCCGGGGCGGCGGCGGCCAGTTCCGCGCCGATCGCGTCACCGACCCGGCCGGAGTCGCGGTACACGTGCGTGGTGGTGCCCGGGCCGACCACGAACGGTGGGTTGCTCACCACCAGGTCGAACCGCCGACCGGCCACCGGGGCGACCAGGTCGCCGCGGAGCAGCTCCCAGTTCTGACCGTTGAGGGCGGCGGTGGTCGCGGCGAAGCGCAGCGCCCGCTCGGAGAGGTCGGTGGCGGTCACCGAGTCGGCGTGCGTGCCCAGGTGCAGGGCCTGGACGCCGGAGCCGGTGCCCAGGTCCAGCGCGGTGCCGACCGGTCGGCGCACGGTCGCGCCGATCAGCGTGTGGGTGGCTCCCCCGATCCCGAGGACGTGCTCGGCGTGCAACGGGCGACCCGGGCGGGCGCTGGCCGGCACGTCGGCGAGCACCCACCAGTCCTCGCCGTACGGCTCCAGGTCGACGCCGGCACGCAGGCCGTCGCCGTACCGCTCGACCAGCCCGCCGGCGAGGGCCTCCGCCAGGCTCAGCGGTGTCAGCGCGGCGGCCACCGCTTCCTCCGGCTCGGTCTGGTCGCAGATGAACACCCGGATCAGGGTGCCGAGCGGGTCGCCGTCCTCGGTGGCGCGCAGCGCGGCCCGGTAGTCGTTGCGGGCGACCGCCGCGGTCGCCTGCGCGCCCAGCCGCTCGGCGATGCCGTGGCTGGTGAAACCGGTCCGGGTCAGCGCGGTGCGCAGCGCGTCGACACCGGCGGGGGAGAGCAGCATGTCGTGTTCGTCCACCCCGACATCCTGCCTTCCGTCGCGTCCCGGATCAGCGTCACCCGCCGGAAGGTGTCGGAGCGTCGGTGTCCGCCCGGACCGGTGCGCCGGGCAGGATGGTCGGCATGACGCTCGTGCTGCCCATCGACCCCGAAGCGAACCAGCTGCTGGAGCGCAGCCCACTGGCTCGGCTCATCGGCATGGTTCTCGACCAACAGGTGCCGATGGAGAAGGCGTTCTCCTCGCCGTACGTGCTGGCGCAGCGACTCGGCCATGAGCTGGACGCGGCGGAGCTGGCCGGGTACGACCCGGAGGCCCTGGTCGCGCTCTTCGCCCAGCCGCCTGCGCTGCACCGGTTTCCGAAGGCCATGGCGGCCCGGGTGCAGGAGGTCTGCCAGGTGCTGGTGGAGCGGTACGACGGTGACGCTGCGCTGCTCTGGGCGGAGGTCGCCGACGGGCCGGAGTTGCTGCGCCGGGTCTCCGCGCTGCCTGGCTTCGGCAAGCAGAAGGCGCAGATCTTCGTGGCGCTGCTCGGCAAGCGGTTCGGGGTGACCCCGCAGGACTGGCGGAAGGCGGCCGGGGACTACGGCGATCCGGGTGCCTACCGGTCGGTGGCCGACGTCACCGACGCCGATTCGCTGCGTCGGGTGCGGGAGTTCAAGCAGCAGATGAAGGCGGCGGCCAAGGCGAAGACCGCCGGCGGCTGACCAACCTGCGTGGTGGGGCTGGTCCGCTCAGGCGGCGGTGGGGTGCGCCAGCGAGGCCAGCGCGCGTCGGACGTCGGCCAGCGAGACGGTCGCCGAGTCGTCCAGGTCGGCCAGGCCGGCCTCGATCCACTGGCGCATCAGCGTGGTGACCCCGATGCCCCGTGCGTCGGCGGCAGCGCGGACCCGCTCGTAGGTGTCCAGTGGTAGCCGCACCGAGCGGCTCACCATCGGCACGTCGCTGTCGGGGGTGGGAAGCTCCGCCGCCGGGCTCTCGTCGATCAGCTCGGCGATCCGTTCGCCGCCGCCGTGGAACTGCTTGGTCGCGTCGTTACGGTGCATCGTCACGGCCTCCTCATCTACCGAGATCTCCGCACGGCCTCGTCGTAGCGCTTGGACTCGACGTCGCTCAACTCGCGGGCGGAGAGAATGTCCCAGTCGTTGTCGGTGCCATCGGCCTCGGCGAGCAGCACCGCCAGCCTGCGGCCCCGACGGGCGGCGGCGTAGACCACCATCACGTCGTCACCCAGATGACGGATGACCCGTCGGGCGCTGTGCAGCGCCTCCCAGACTTCCCCGGGTGTGACGTCGTAGACCCTCAGGTTGGCCAACGCCTCGTCGGTGAAGCTGAACCTGCTGCCCACATCGCGGAGCGTACCACGTACGTAACACCTGGCGGGATGAGACGAAGTTCGCTGATCACGGACCTGCGGTGACAGGATGAGGCGTAACCCCCTCGAGGAGGTCCATGGTGAAGCGTCAGGCGTACCAGCCGATTCTGATCACCGACGCCTCGCGCAGCCAGGGTGATCAGCTCAACAGCCGTCAGCGCCGCTATGTCCTGATGATGGGCATCCGGGTGGCCTGCATCATCGTCGGCGCGATCCTGGTCGGTGCGAACGCCCCACTGCTCTGGCTCTGGCTGCCGTTGTGCGCCCTGGGCATGGTGCTCATCCCCTGGCTGGCCGTGCTGCTGGCCAACGACCGGCCGCCGAAGGAAGAGCACCGGCTGGCCAACCGGTTCCACCGCCGTCAGCAGGACGACACCCCGCCGATGAGCCTCACCGCCGAGGAGCGCCCACACAAGGTCATCGACGCCGAACCCTGACCCGCGAACGGGCCAGGGTTCGAGCAGACGGGCGGTGGCCGCGCGCCGGCCGCGCTACGCCTGTGGCCGAGCCCCGGCGGTGGAGACGGCCAGCGCGCCCAGGTCGGTGGCGCGACCCAGTGCCGCGGTCGGAGTGGCACCGGCGAGCCACGCGGTGAGCAGACCGGCCGCGAAGGCGTCGCCCGCGCCCGTGACGTCCACCACCGCCACCCGGTTGGCCGGAGCCACGCAGACCGGCGTGGTGCGATCCACCCAGACCGCGCCGGCCGCACCGCGCTTCACCACCACCCGTCGAGCCGTCGCCGACAGCACCCGCCCCTGCGCCGCCGGGTCCAGGCCGCCGGCCAGCACCGTGGCCTCGTCCGCGTTGACCAGGAGCAGGTCGATGTCGCGTACCCAACTCAGGAACACCGCCGCGCCGACCCGCCGCAACGGCGCCGCAGAGGCTGCGTCGACGCTGATGGTGAGCCCGCGCTCGCGGGCGGAGGCCAACGCCCGCAGCCCCGCGCCGCGCGACTCAGCGTCCAACAGGGTGTACGCGGACAGGTGCAGATGCCCAGCGTCGGGCACCGCCGCGAGGGCCTGCTCGACGTGGGCGGCGCTCAACCGCAGGTTCGCGCCCCGCTGGCTGACCATGGTGCGCTCGTCGTCGGCGGCCAACACGATGACGGTGCCGGTCGGGGCGCCGTCGATCCGCTCGATGGCGCAGTCGACGCCGGCCCGTTCCAGCTCGGCCACCCGGTCCCGCCCGGCGTCGTCGTCACCGACGGCCCCCACGAGCGTGACGTCCACCCGCTGCGCGGCGATCCAGGCGGCGGTGTTGGCCGCCTGACCGCCGCCGCCGAGACTGATAGTGGCCCCGGTGTCCGAGCCGGCAGCCAGCGGTCCGGACAACACGGCGACCACATCGGTGATCACGTCGCCGACGACGACCATCCGGGCCGGTCGGGTCATGCCGGGACGGCGGTGCCGCGGGCCACCGAGGCGACCGCGATCCGCGCCGCCAGGTCGGCGTTGCGCAGGATGATCCGTACGTTCACCGCCAGGCTCGCGCCCTCGGTTGCCGAGTGGAAGTGCGCGAGCAGGTACGGGGTGACGGCCTTTCCGGTGATCCCGTCCCGCTCCAGCAGGGCCAGGCCCTCGGTGAGAGTCCGGTCGTGCAACTCCGGGTCGAGCTGTTCGTCGACCGGCAGCGGGTTGGCGATGAGCAGACCGCCGGTGTGCACGGCGTGTTCGTCCCGGGCGGCGAGCACGGCGGCGACCTGCTCCGGCGAGTCCACCGACCAGTCCAGGTCGAAGCCGGCGTCGGTCAGGTAGAAGCCGGGGAACCGGCGGGTGCGGTAACCGACGACAGCGACCCCGAGGGTCTCCAGTCGCTCCAGCGTCGCGCCCACGTCGAGGATCGACTTGACCCCGGCGCAGACCACAGCGATCGGGGTCTGCGCCAGGGTGACCAGGTCCGCCGACTCGTCGAAGGTGTGCGCGGCCTCCCGGTGCACCCCACCCAGCCCGCCGGTGGCGAACACGCCGATGCCGGCGGCGGCGGCCACCGCACTGGTGGCGGCGACGGTGGTCGCGCCGTCCGCGCCGGTCGCGGCGGCGACCGCGAGGTCGCGGACGGAGAGCTTGGTCACGCCGTCGACCGTGGCCAGCCGGGTCAGCTGTGCGTCGTCCAGGCCGACCACCAGCTCACCGGCGATCATGCCGATCGTCGCCGGAACGGCCCCGGCCTCCCGAACCGTCCGCTCGATCTCCCTGGCCACGCGCAGGTTCTCCGGTCGGGGAAGCCCGTGCGAGACGATGGTGCTCTCCAGGGCGACGACGGGTCGGCCGTCGCGCTGGGCTTCGGCCACCTCGGTGCCGTAGCTGATGCGAAAGTCAGTCACACGGGCACCGTACGGGGTGGGGCCCCCGCCGGGCTCAAGTGGACCCGGCCGTGATGACCTGCCAAACTTGTCCGTCGGAGGTGTAGACGTGAGCACAGAGGTTCTTGAGCGTCCGGAGCTGAAGGACGCCGACACCGGTCCCGAGATGTTCCATTACGTCCGCAAGGAGAAGATCGCCGAAAGCGCCGTCATGGGCACTTTCGTCGTCGCTCTCTGCGGCGAGACCTTCCCGGTCACCAAGGCGGCCAAGCCGGGTTCGCCGGTCTGCCCCAAGTGCAAGGAGATCTACGACTCGTACCGTGAGTGAACCCCGGCCGGTGCTCCGGCCGGCGACGTAGCCTGCGGCGGTGACCACCTCCACCGCCCTGCTCTTCGCCGACCTGACCGGGGTGGCGGTGTTCGCCGCGTCCGGGGCCTCGGCGGCGGTGGCCAAGCGACTGGACCTGTTCGGTGTCGCGTTCGTCGGCTTCGTCGCCGCCCTCGGCGGTGGGATCCTGCGGGACCTGGTCATCGACGAGGTGCCGCCGCTGGCCTTCGCCGACTGGCGGTACGCGGCCACTGCCGCGATCACCGCGCTCGCCGTCTTTTGGCTGCACCCGCAACTGGCCCGACTGCGCACCACGGTGCTGGTGCTGGACGCGGCCGGCCTGGCGCTGTTCACCGTCACCGGCACGCTCAAGGCGCTCGACGCCCGGGTGCCGGCGGTCGGGGCCTGCCTGATCGGCATGCTCACCGCCATCGGCGGCGGGCTCGGCCGCGACCTGCTCACCGCCGAGATCCCGGTCGTGCTGCGCCGGGAGATCTACGCGCTGGCCGCGCTGGCCGGTTCGATCCTGGTGGTGCTGCTGTACGTCACCGGGCAGACCGGGCCCGTCCCGCTCACCGCCGCCGCCGTCCTGGTCTTCGGGCTGCGCCTGATCGCGCTGCGTCGACGCTGGTCCGCGCCGGTGGCGACGCTGCGCCCGCCGCGCGCCGACGGGGCGGATCCACGCACCGACCGGGAATGGTGAGACGGTCGGGCCGCTGTTCGCTCGGGTGCGGAATTGTGACCAGCGTGGCGTCGCCTGGGCCCGACGGCCCGTGCTGGTTATGCTGAGTCGGCCTTCGCGGCAGCTTCTGCGCGGAGGCGTTTTCATGGGCGGCGGATCCTCGTGGCCCTCGCCCGGGGTCCGCCATCGTGCGGTCGGAGAGGAGCTTCGCGTGGCAGCCCGGACGCCGGTGCTCGAGACGTTCCCGGCGCTACGCGCCTGGCAGCGCAAGGCGATGGTGGAATACCTGCGTCGCCGTACCGAGGACTTCACCGCGGTCGCCACTCCCGGCGCCGGCAAGACCACCTTCGCCCTGCGGATCGCGGCCGAGCTGCTCGGTGACGGCACCGTGGAGGCGGTCACTGTGGTCGCCCCGACCGAGCACCTGAAGAACCAGTGGGCAGACGCGGCGGCCCGGGTGGGCATCCAACTCGACGCCGCCTTCCGCAACGCCGACCTGCACTCCTCGGTCGACTTCCACGGCGCGGTGATCACCTACGCGCAGGTGGGGATGGCCCCGCAGGTGCACCGACGGCGCACCATGACCCGACGCACCCTGGTCATCCTCGACGAGATCCACCACGCCGGCGACTCCCGCTCCTGGGGCGACGGGGTGAAGAACGCCTTCGAACCCGCCGTACGCCGGCTGATGCTCACCGGGACACCGTTCCGCTCCGACGACAACCCGATCCCGTTCGTCAGCTACGAGCGGGGCGGGGACGGGCTGCTGCGCTCCCGCGCCGACTCGGTGTACGGCTACTCCGACGCGCTGCGCGACGGGGTGGTCCGGCCGGTGCTCTTCCTGGCGTACTCCGGGGAGACCCGCTGGCGTACCAACGCGGGGGAGGAGCTGGCCGCCCGGCTGGGCGAGCCGATGACCCAGGACCTGGTGGCCCAGGCGTGGCGTACCGCCCTGGACCCGGCCGGCGACTGGATGCCGCAGGTGCTGCGGGCCGCCGACGCCCGACTCACGGTGCTGCGCAACGCGGGCATGGCCGACGCCGGCGGTCTGATCATCGCCACCGATCAGCAGACCGCCCGCTCATACGCCAAGCTCATCGAGCAGGTGACCGGTGAGAAGGCCGCCGTGGTGCTCTCCGACGACCAGGGCGCGTCCGCGCGGATCGCGACGTTCGCGGCGTCCGACCAGCGGTGGATGGTCGCGGTGCGGATGGTGTCCGAGGGGGTCGACATCCCACGACTGGCGGTCGGGGTCTACGCCACCAGCGCCAGCACGCCGCTGTACTTCGCCCAGGCGATCGGCCGGTTCGTGCGGGCCCGCCGGCCCGGGGAGACCGCGTCGGTGTTCCTGCCCAGCGTGCCGCACCTGCTCGGGCTGGCCAGCGAGATGGAGACCGAGCGCGACCACGTACTCGGTAAACCCAAGGAAGCCGACGGTTTCGACGACGACCTGTTGGAACGCGCGCAGCGCGACGACCAGGCCAGCGGGGAACTGGAGAAGCGGTTCGCGGCGCTCTCGGCCACCGCCGAGCTGGACCAGGTGATCTTCGACGGCGCGTCTTTCGGCACCGCGGCCCAGGCAGGCACCCCCGAGGAGGAGGAATACCTCGGCCTGCCCGGTCTGCTCACCGCGGACCAGGTTTCGCTGCTGCTCACCAAGCGCCAGGCCGCACAGCTCGCCGCCCAACGCCGTCGTACGGCCGACGGGGCCGCTCAGCCGGCCGCTGCGGCCACAGCAGCGCCGCCCGCACCCATGAGCGCCGCCCAGCGTCGCGTGGCGCTCCGGCGCCAACTGAACGCTCTGGTGGCCGCCCGACACCACCGCACCGGCCAGCCGCACGGCAAGATCCATGCCGAGCTGCGCCGACTCTGCGGCGGGCCGCCGAGCGCCCAGGCCACCATCGAGCAGCTTGAGGAACGCATCGCCACCGTGCAGACCCTCTAGACGCGGCCGCTGTGGCGGGCCGGTGGCCGGTCGGCTGCGCCCGTACCCCCGCAGGTCCCGGCCCGGCCCGGCGCGGCGCGGCGCGGCCCGGCGTGGCCCGGCGTGGCCTGGCCCGGCGTGGCCCGGCCCGGCCCGGCCCGGCGTGGCCCGGCCCGGCCCGGCGTGGCCCGGCCCGGCCCGGCGTGGCCCGGCCCGGCCCGGGCGCGGCTCGGCCCGGCGGCCGACGGCTGCTGGGCGTGCTGCTCGACGGCAAGGGCGTGGAGAAGCGTGGGGCCGTTGTCCGTGCTTGCGCCGTGATCCACTCGGCTTCCTTGAAGACGCGGGGTTCGACCGAGGTGGAAAGCGCGACTTCAAGGAACCCGAGTGGATCAACGGAGGCCTGGCTGGTGCTGCCGGAGGCCTGGCTGGTGCTGCGGCTTGCCTGCCCGGAACGGCTATGGATGCCCCTGTGCGGGCGTCTCGATCTCAAGATCGCGCAACATCCTGGTTCTAGTGGCTTCCCGGCGTTCCGTGGCCACTACATCCTGATTCGAGTGCGATCTTGGTGGCCTGGGGCGCCGCGGCCGGGGTTCTGATCTCCAAAGGGCCGGCGTTTGTCGTCAAGATCTGCGCAGGATCAGGGATGTTGCGGGCTCCGGCGTGTCGGAGGCAGCAGCATCGGGGATGTTGTGAGGATCTTGGGCGCGGGGCGCGGGGCGCGGGGCGCGGGGCGCGGGGCGCGGGGCGCGGGGCGCGGGGCGCGGGGCGCGGGGCGCGGGGCGCGGGGCGCGGGGCGCGCGGGCGGTCAGGCGGTGACTGGTACCGGGGCGGCGGCGTCGGTCCGGGTGGCCTGGGGGGCCGGCGCGACCGGGCGGCGTTCCCGGGTGGACCACTGCACCGACAGCGCGGCCAGCAGTACCAGGCAGGAGCCGAGCATGTGTGCGCCGACCAGGAACGCCGGCACGTGGGTGAAGTACTGCACGAAGCCGATCAGGCCCTGGCCCAACTCCACGGCGACCAGGATGATCGCGGCGCGGGTGGCCTGCTGCGCACCGACGGCGCGGAACGCGAAGATCAGCGCCACCGACAGGCCGATCAGCAGGAAGACCCCGTCCGCGTGCACCTGGGAGATCGTCTCCGGGTCGAGCCCGTTGCGGGCGGCGCCGTGGTCGCCGGCGTGCGGGCCGCTGCCGGTGACCCAGGTGCCGACGACCAGCACGGCGACGGTGACGCCGGTGGTGACTCGGGCCAGCGCGCGCAGCGGTGCGGGCACCACGGCCACGGTCGGGCCGTCGGGGTCGCCGATGCGTCGCCAGAGGGCGTACGCGGCGGCGATCACGGCCATCGAGGCGAGGAAGTGCAGCCCGACCACCCACGGGTTGAGGTTGGTCAGCACGGTGATGCCACCAAGGACCGCCTGGGCGGGGATGCCCAGGAAGACCACCACGGCCAGTGCGAGGAGTCCGGGTCGGCGGGGCCGGTGCAGCAGTACGGCCAGCACCGTGGCCAGCGCGATCAGACCCACCGCGAAGGTCAGCATCCGGTTGCCGAACTCGATGACGCCGTACACGCCCATCTCCGGCGTGGTGACGTAGGAATCGTCTGTGCACCGGGGCCAGGTGGGGCAGCCGAGGCCCGAGGCGGTCAGTCGGACGGCCCCGCCGGTGACGACGATGCCCACGTTCGCGATGATCGAGGCGAGCGCGAGGCGGCGCAGCAGGATGCCGGAGACCGGACGGACGATTCGGTTCACGGCGCAAATCCTACGCACCGTAGTGATCGAGGTTCGTCCGACTCCGTCAGTGCGGTGGTTGGGATCACCGGGGCCCGGGTTTGAAACACCGGCACCCCGCTCGACTCCCGGGATGATTACGACCGGGACTTGTCCTGCTTCCAGGAGAGCGGACCCGGCAGGTCGACCCGGTGCGCACGCGCCTTGGAGTTCCAGGACCAGCGACCGATCTTGATGCTCCACGAGGAGAAGCCGTTCTCGGTGAAGTTCAGGATGATCGGACCGTACTTCTTGCGCTTGCGAAACATGAGGCCCATCGGAGGTCTCCCCTCGTCACCGTTCCCTGCCGTGTCGAGATCGAACATTCCCGAACCGGCGACTGTTGAAACCCTCTCGCCGTCCGTCCTGGACAGTCGACCAGCGGGCCTTGCAATCTCTATCCAACAGATAGGTGTTGCGGCACGGTAAACGCTGGCCGGGGCACTTCGTAACATCGGCAGCGATAGAAGTCTCATCTTCTGGAAGGCCGTTGACCGCTCGTTCCGATCCCGGGCAGCATGGGGTCATGTCGCAGCGGGATGAGCTTCTCCTCACCGCTCGTGTGCACGTCGACCTGGTCCGGCACGCGAGCGCGCTCTGTTGAGCTGACCGGTCCATCCGGCTCGGCTCCAGCGCCGCACTCCCACCGCCCGCCCGCTCAACGCGGAGCAGCGTGCCCGCACGCCCTCATCCGGGCGTCCCCGCTCCCATAGTGGACAGATCAGGAGACTCCTCATGTCCCCACCCCGTCGTGCCATTCTGCGTAGCCTCGCCGCCGTTGCCGCGCTGGTCGTGCTCACCGCCACCGCCGGCTGCGGCGGTGACGCGGCAGTCGACGGCGCCCAGGCCAGCGCGCTGCGCTACCAGGGCTCGGTCGGCCAGGTCACCCTCCCCGAACTCGCCGCCGACCTCGGCTACCTCGGCGACGTCAAGCTCAACTGGATCGGCAACGTCACCGGCGGTCCGCAGGACATCCAGGCCACGGCCACCGGGCAGAGCGACTTCGGCGGCGCGTTCAACGGCGCCATCGTCAAGCTCGCCGCCGCCAACGCCCCGATCACCGCCGTGGTCAGCTACTACGGCTCGGACGCGCAAACCTTCCAGGGCTACTACGTGCTCGACGACAGCCCGGTCCGCGGCCCCCGTGACCTGATCGGCAAGAAGGTCGGCATGAACACTCTCGGCGCGCACGCCGAGGCCGTGCTCAAGACCTGGCTCGCCCGTGGCGGGCTCACCCCCGCCGAGATCAAGCAGGTCGAGCTGGTCGCCCTGCCACCTGTCAACACCGAGCAGTCGCTGCGGCAGCGGCAGATCGACGTCGCCGTGCTCGGTGGGGTGATCCGGGACAAGGCGGTCGCCGGTGGCGGCATCCGCACCATCTTCACCGACTACGAGCTGCTCGGCGCCTTCAGCGGCGGCACCTACGTCTTCCGCGACGACTTCATCAAGCGCAACCCGGAGACCGTCAAGGCGTTCGTCACCGGGGTCGGCAAGGCCATCGAGTGGGCCCGCACCCAACCCCGGGAGACAGTGGTCGCCCGGATGCGGGACATCATCGGCAAGCGTGGCCGCAACGAGGACCCGTCGCTGGTCGCGTACTGGAAGAGCAGTGGCGTCGCCGGCCGTGGCGGTGTGATCGGCGAGCAGGAGTTCGCCACCTGGATCGACTGGCTCGCCGCCGAGGGCGACCTCAAGGGCGACCGTCCGAAGCCCGGCGACATCTACACCAACCGGTTCAACCCCTTCGTGGACGGGGGGAACGCGTGAGCACCGACAAGATCCTCTTTGATCGCGTGAGCAAGACCTTCCCGGTCCGCGCCAGCCGGCGTGGTGGCGCCGGCGCGGTCACCGCGCTGGACGAGGTCACCCTCGGGGTACGCCCCGGCGAGTTTCTGGTCGTCGTCGGCCCCAGCGGCTGCGGCAAGTCCACGTTGCTCGACCTGCTCGGCGGGCTCACCGAGCCGACCGCGGGACGTGTGCTCGTCGACGGTCGGCCCGTCACCGGTCCCGGCCTGGACCGGGGCATCGTCTTCCAGCAGTACGCGCTGCTGCCCTGGCGCACCGCCGCCGGCAACGTCGCGTTCGGCCTGGAGGCCAAGGGGGTGCCCCGCGCCGATCGCGCCGCCCTGATCGAGCACCACCTCGACCTGGTGGGCCTGCGCGGCTTCGCCGACCGCTACCCGCACGAGCTGTCCGGCGGGATGAAGCAGCGGGTGGCCATCGCCCGCAGCCTCGCGTACGACCCGGACGTGCTGCTGATGGACGAGCCGTTCGCCGCACTGGACGCGCAGACCCGCGACTCGTTGCAGGACGAGCTGGTGCGCATCTGGGCCCGCACCGGCAAGACCATCGTGTTCATCACCCACGGCATCGACGAGGCCGTCTACCTGGGTCAGCGGGTGGCGGTGCTGACGTCCCGGCCCGGGCGGCTCAAACAGGTCATCGACATCGACCTCGGCGACCGGGACGCGGTCGAGGACGTGCGCTCCACCGACGCGTTCCGCCACCACCGCCACCAGATCTGGACCCTGCTGCGTGACGAGGTGCGGGCCGCCCAGGCAGCCGAGAGCGCCACCGGCAGCCGCACCGCCCACACCGGAACAGTTGGTGCTCGTACTCCCGTCGTCGCCGGAGCGGACGCGCGGCGCGCGGCGCCGGCGGCGGCCCACACCGAGGAGGCCCGCGTTGGTTGACATCGCCGAACGTCCCACCCGGCTGGCGGCCCCGACGGCCGTGCCGGACGCGGTGGCCGCCGCCGGACCCGGTGCCGGTGGCCTTGCCGGTCGGCTGCTCGGCGTCGGCGGAAAGGCCCTGCACCGCAGCGTCGCGATTCTCGCGCTGGCCGCGATCTGGGAGGGCGCACCCCGGCTCGGGCTGGTGGACCGGGTCTTCCTGCCGCCGCTGTCGGAGGTGCTGGTGGCTTGGTGGGAGTTGCTGCGCAGCGGGCAGCTCGCCGAGCACGTGGGCGCGAGCCTCACCCGGTCGTTGGCCGGGCTCGGCCTGGCGGTGCTCACCGCCATTCCGCTCGGGCTGCTGATCGGCTGGTACCGGCCGCTCGCCGAGTTGCTCAGCCCGCTGCTGGAGGTGTTCCGCAACACCGCCGCGCTGGCCCTGCTGCCGGTGTTCGTGCTCATCCTCGGCCTGGGGGAGACCTCCAAGATCGCCCTGGTGCTGTACGCGTGCTCCTGGCCGATCCTGCTGAACACCATCGCCGGGGTGAAGGGCGTCGACCCGCTGCTGATCCGGTCGGCCCGCTCGATGGGGCTCAACCACCTGCGGCTGTTCCAGAAGGTGATCCTGCCGGCCGCGGTGCCGACCATCTTCACCGGCGTCCGACTCGCCGGGGCGTACTCGATCCTGGTGCTTGTCGCGGCCGAGATGGTCGGCGCGAAGGCCGGGCTCGGCTACCTCATCAACTACGCGCAGTACAACTTCGCGATCGCCGACATGTACTCCGGGATCATCACGATCTCCGCCATCGGCCTGGTCGTCAACCAGCTCCTCGTCGCCCTCGAACGTCGCTTCTCCACCTGGCGCGTCGACGTCTCTGCCGGATAGGACGGACACCAATGACCCGCACCCTGCACCTCAACGCGTTCCTGATGGGCGTCGGCCACCACGAGGCCGCCTGGCGGCACCCCCGCACCGACCCGCGTCGGGTCACCGACGTTCGTCACTTCCAGGAGCTGGCCCGGATCGCCGAACGCGGCACCCTCGACTCGCTCTTCCTCGCCGACGGTCTCTCGGTCGGGCCGAACCCCCGGCACAACATCCAGGCCGTCTTCGAACCGCTGACCCTGCTGGCGTCGCTCGCCGCGGTGACCGAACACATCGGTCTCATCGCGACGGTCTCCACCACCTACAACGAGCCGTTCCACGTGGCCCGCAAGTTCGCCTCGCTGGACCACCTCAGCGGCGGTCGCGCCGGCTGGAACATCGTCACCTCCGCCCAGGAGCGGGAGGCGGTCAACTTCAACCGGGACAGCCACCCCGAACACGCCGACCGTTACCGGCGGGCCGCCGAGTTCGTCGACGTGGCGATCAAGCTCTGGGACAGCTGGGAGGACGACGCGCTGGTCTTCGACACCGGCGCCGGGGTGTTCGCCGACACCGACCGGGTGCACGAGGTGGCGCACCGCGGGCCGGAGTTCCAGGTCCGCGGCCCGCTGAACATCCCCCGGGGGCCGCAGGGCCGACCGCTGCTGGTGCAGGCCGGCTCGTCGCCGGACGGCATCGCCTTCGCCGCCCGCTACGCCGAGGCGGTCTTCACCGCGCAGCAGACCCTCGCCGACGGGCAGAGCTTCTACGCCGAGCTGCGCCGACAGGTCGCCGCCGCCGGTCGGGACCCGGACCTGGTGAAGGTCCTGCCCGGCATCGCGCCGGTGCTCGGCGGCACCGAGGCCGAGGCGCTGGCGCTCGCCGCCGAGCTGGAGGAGCTGATCGTCCCCGACTACGCCCTCGCCCAGCTCTCCGGGATGCTGGGCATCGACCTGACCGGCCTGCCGCTGGACGGGCCCCTGCCGGAGCTGCCGGCCGCCGGCACCGTGCAGGCCCACCAGAGCCGCTACCAACTCGTCACCGAGCTGGCCCGCCGGGAACAGCTCACCATCCGGCAGCTGATCGGTCGACTCGGCGGCGGTCGGGGTCACCGGGTCGTGGCCGGTACGCCGGAGCAGATCGCCGACCAGATCGAGCTGTGGTTCACCCAGGGTGCCGCCGACGGGTTCAACATCATGCCGCCGCACCTGCCCGGCGGGCTCGCCGACTTCGTCGACCACGTGGTGCCGGTCCTGCGCTCCCGTGGGCTGTTCCGCACCGAGTACACCGGTCGGACGCTGCGCGAGCACTACGGCCTGCCCCGACCGGCCAGCGCGTACGCCGCGTCGACCCTGGTGCCGGCGTGACCACCGTGGAGCGCCCATCGGCGGACATCGCCGAGCTGCGACCGGTGAACCCGGACCTGTTCCGCGCTCTGCTGCGGCGGCAGGCCAGCAGCGTCACGGTGGTCACCGCTGTCGCCCGCGGCACCGACCCCGCCTGCCTGGGTGGGATCGGCGCGCCCATCCGGGCGGGCTTCACAGCGACCTCGTTCACGTCGGTGTCGCTGGACCCGCCGCTGGTCTCGTTCTGCCTCGGGGTGGCGTCCTCGAGCTGGCCGGTGCTCGCCCGCGCCGAGCACGTCGCCGTGCACCTGCTGGGCGCCGGGCAGCGGGAGGCCGCCACTGTCTTCGCGACCAGCGGCATCGACCGGTTCGCCGCGTACCCGGACTGGACGTCCGGGCCGTTCGGGGTGCCGCTGCTCGACGGGGTGCTGGCCCGGCTGCTCTGCCGGGTGGTGCACCGGGTCCCGGCCGGCGACCACACGCTGGTGATCGCCGAGCCGCTGGCGCTCGGCGACGGCGGTGACGGTGCCCCGCTGGTGCACCATCGGGGCGGCTACACCACGGCTGCGCCAGCGTGAGCGCAGCCACCACGGCCGACCTGCTCGCGCTGGACCGGGCCGCCCAGGACCTGCTGTTCCGGGCGGCCCGTACGGCCGACACGTTCACCGACGAGCCGGTCACCGACGCGCAGATCGCGGCGATCCACGACCTGATCCGGTACGGGCCGACGGCGTACAACGGTCAGCCGCTGCGGGTGCTGCTGCTGCGCTCGCCGGAGTCCCGGGCCCTGCTGCTGCCGTACCTGTCCAGCGGCAACCGGGCCAAGACGGCCAGGGCCCCGCTGACCGCGATCCTCACCGCCGACGTGGACTTCCACGAGCGGCTGCCCGAGCTGTACCCACACCGCCCGCAGGCCCGGGACTGGCTGGCGGACCGGGCGGCGCGCGTCGAGCAGGCCCGATTCAGCGCCACTTTGCAGATCGGCTACCTGATCGTCGGTGTCCGCGCGGCGGGTCTCGCCGCCGGCCCGATGGCGGGTTTCGACGTCGCGGGCGTCCAGCGGACGTTCTTCCCCGACGGTCGGCACGAGGTGCTGCTCCTGCTCAACCTCGGGCACCCGGGCCCGCACACCGGGCCGACACGTCTGCCCCGGCTGGACACCTCGGAGGTGATCCGCACCCTCGACGGCTGAGCGGACAACGGGACCGCCCCCGGTGCCGGCACCACGCCGGCACC
>NZ_JBEZEH010000143.1:0-18865 GCF_040648775.1 Micromonospora sp. NPDC049089 | reverse complement strand
CGAGAAGAGCCATGCCAGTCTGCCGTCCGGCAGGAGGACCGAAAATGTCCGGTCACCGCCGGTCCAGTGCCCCCCAGCATTTCCGTACTGGGTGAACATGGCGTTCAGCGCTGCGGCCGACATACCCCTGTGGGTAGAGCAGCCACTGCTTCCGCACGCGTGGGTATGGCAATTAATGTGCCGACCGCCAGGGACAGGGCAATCGCGCCATTGACGGTGCGTCGAAGTCCTTGTTGGAGCAGGGACAACGCAACCTCCTTTGTTGAGTGAGGCGTCGTCCCCTGCGGAAGGAGATCGAGGTGGCGCTGAAGTTAGCAGGTCTTGACACCTCCAGCGACCCCGCATTATTTATTGATCACGATTGCCCGAAAAGTTGCTATTATTTCCCAGGTCGACGCCAGGTCGGCGAGGTGGCGGATTACGCACGCCCCGATACCCCGACATCGGCGGCCCGGAATCGATCAAGCAGGAGATGCCGTGGGGACCCGCGAGCCGGGTCGGCCCGGCTTTCTGCCGGTCACGGGTGGGAGCGTCCAGATGCCGCGACAGAGCAACGCCGGCCACGCGGTGCTGACGAGGGTTTGCGGGAGGTCACGGACCGCCGTCGGTCACGCCGGATCGGGCGGGTTTCCGTCGCGGGGCAGTCGGGCCACCATCTCGTGGAACTCCCGTACGGTCACCGCCTCGCGCAGGGTCGCGAAGACGGCGCCCGTGCCCAGCCGTGCCGTGGCCGCGTCCACTCCGGCACGCTGGCTCACCCGGCGCAGGAAGTCCACCGGACCGGCGTCCATGGGTGGCGGCGCGTCCGGCCCGCCGACGTCGAGGCCCACACCGGTGTCGAGCCCATCACCGCCGGTCGTGACGGCCGGGGCCGAGTCGGTCGGGTGGGCATCCGGTGCGAAGTCGTACAGGTAGCCGTCGACCTGGTCGGGCAGGTGCCCGGCGGGATCGGGCGCGGCACTGGTGACGCGTTCCGCCATCGTGGTAAGCACGGCGCGGGCGAGAGCGGCAGCCTGCCCGGTCGGTAGGCCTGAGCGCCGGGACACGGCGTCGATGAAGTGCGGAAACCCGTCGCCGCCCGTGCTGTCGGTCACGCCGGGGCGGTTACCCGCGCCCGACGGGAGCAAACAGCGCCGGGAGCGGGCCGCTAGGCCAGCAGACCCTCGGCCAGCAGGTGGTCGAAGATGATCTGGTCGACCGGTGAGGTGCGGTGTCGGTCCGCGTACCCGAGCCAGGCCATCTCGGCGATCTCGCTGGCCGGCCGCAACTGCCCCCGATAGCCCGCCCGATAGCAGGTCATCCGCACTGTGATGCCGGTCGTGTGGCCGTGCGCCTGAGCGGTGAAGGTGCCCAGGTGCACGGCACCTGGCACGTCGACCTCGACGCTCAACTCCTCGTCGATCTCCCGTCGCAGGGTCTCCAGGTCGGTTTCGCCCGGCTCGCGCTTTCCGCCTGGCAGGTACCAGACGTCCTTGCCCACCGACCGGGTGCTGAGCACCCGACCGTCCTCGACGAGGATCCAGGCCACCTTGTCGATCTCGCGCACGATGCTCCTTGCTGCCGCCGGGATCGGGGACGCTACCACCCGGCACCGCGCTCAGTCGGCGAGCAGGTCGAGCAGCAGCGCGGCGCTCCAACTGAACGCCGGTGAGCCCAGCCCGGCACCGGTATCCGGGTGGAAGTACTCGTGGCAGCCGGCCCTGGCGACCAGACCGATCATCGAGCCGCGCAGCCCGGCGGCCAACTCCGGGCGCCCGTGCCCGAGCAGCCCACGCCGGACCAGCCAGCCGATGTTGAGCCAGCTCGGCCCACGCCAGTAACGAAGCGGCTCGAAGTCGGGTGCGGTGCGGTCGTGGGTGGGCAGCGGCCGGTCCATCCGACGGGCCACTCCGAAGCGCGCCGACCGGGCCTCGACGACCAGCGCGTCGACATGCCGGGTCGGCAGGTCGGGCAGGATCAGCGGGGTCAGCCCGAGCACGGTACGGGCGCTCAGCAGACGGTTGGTGCGCAGGTCACGGGGCTGGAACGTGCCGGTGTCCGTGTCGTACAGCCGGCGTACCAATGCTTCGGTGATGCGGGCCGCGCGGGCCCGGTGCGGCCCGGGGTCGCCACCGACGAGCGCGGCGATCTCGGCGAGGGCGTGTTCGGCGGCCCCGAACGCCGCGTTGAACAGCGGGCACTCCACCAGGAACGGGTGCCCGCCGGCCAGGTCCCGGTCGGAGTACCAGTGGTCGCGGTAGGCAGCGACGATCGCCAGGTAACGCGCGTAGTCGAGGTCTGTGGGGCGGTGCGCGGCGTCGGCGTGCGTGGTGTCGTGCCGACGGTACGCCCGCATGACTGCCGCCTCGGCCGGCACCGCGGCCATCGGCTCGTCCCACGCCGGGCTGTTGTCCAACCCGGACTCCCACGGGTGCACGATGCAGACCAGTCCGTCACCGGCCACGTCCCGCCGGTCGGCCAGGTAGCGCTGTTGGGCGACCAGCGCGGGGTAGAGCACGCGCAGCGCGGCCAGGGCGGTGGGGTCGGGCGTCCGCCGGTACGCCAATAACGCGGCGAGCGCGTGCACCGGCGGCTGGACCAGGCCGGAGGTGGCGACCGTCGGTGCTCCCGGCACGTCGGCCGATCGCCACATCTCCGGCCCCGGGAAGTACGCGCCGACCGGCAGCGCCGGGTTGAACACGATGTGTGGCACCCGTCCGTCGGCCCACTGCGCCCCGAACAGGCTGGCCAGCTCCCGCCAGGCGCGGTCGGGACGGACCTGGGCCAACCCGATCGCGATGAACGCGGAGTCCCAGCTCCACTGGTGCGGGTAGAGCGTGCGTGAGGGCACCGTGTGGTCGTGCTCCCAGTTCGCGTCGAGCGTGTCGATCGCGAGCCGACGCAGCCCGGCCGCGTCGGCCGGGCCACCCGTGCCGGCCGCGTCGGCGCGCGTCGCCCCGGTGTCAGCGGGCAGGCCGACACCGGCGGTCGCGTCGACGCTCGTCGGCCCGGCGTCGGCGCTCACGCGGCGGCCCGCCGGGGCAGCGCGTGTCGCAGCACCGTGGCCGCCTGTTGCAGGGCCCGGACCGGGTCGCCGCGGAGCCGGCACTCCAGCGCCAGCCAGCCCCGGTAGTCCAGCTCCAGCAGGGTGCGCACCAGCGCCGGCCAGTCCAGGTGCCCGGCGCCGGGCTGGTACCGGTTGGAGTCGCTGACCTGGACGTGCCCGAGGTACGGCGCGGCGGCGCGCAGGGCGCGGTGCACGTCGTCCTCCTCGATGTTCATGTGGAAGGTGTCGGCGACCACCCGGACCGACGGCAACCCGAGCGCGGCGCAGAGCGCCACCGCCTCGTCGAGACGGTTGACCATGTGGTCCTCGTACCGGTTGAGGGGTTCCAGGAAAAGGGTGACCCCCTCGGCCCGGGCGTGTTCGCCTAGCTCGCCGAGGGCGTCGAGGAGCACCTGCCGGTCGCCGTCAGGCCGGCGGGGCGGATCGAACGGCGGCAGTCGTCGGGAGAACATCCCCCAGGCGGCCGGGGTCATCACCCCGACGCCACCCAGCTCGGCGATCACCGTGAGTTGGGAGCGCAGGTTGCGGACGGCATCGGCGGACCGGGCGGGGTCGAAGTCGCCGATGAAGTGGTCCATCTCGACGCAGACGGTGGGCATCACCACCCCGGCGGCGCGGGCCCGGCGCAGCTCGGGCAACCGGCGGGCGAACGCCAGGTCGCCGCGGCCGCGTAGCTCGATGCCCTGGTAGCCGAGGGCGGCCGCGAGGGCGTACTTCTGGATCAGGTTGGAGCCCGGCAGGAGTTGTTCCTGACAGGCCAGCGCGATGGTGGTCATGAGAACCTCAGCACGACTTGGAGGACGTCACCGGCGCCGCGATCGAGCAGCGCGAGGGCGTCGGCGACCGCGCTGGCGTCGACGATGTGGCTGACCAGCGGCAGCGGGTCGACGCTGCGGTCGGCCACCAGGTCCATGAAGGTCTGCGCGACCCGGTCTCCGGTCCACCGGCCGGCCATGCTCGGCGCGGGGGTGGGCCCGGAGACCTGGGCGGCCACCAACTGGATGCGGTTGTGGTGGAACTCCTCGCCGAGGCCGAGCGCGTCGGCCTGGCCCTGGTAGAAGCCGGCGGCCACGACCCGGCCGGCGTGGGTGGTGGAGCGGATCGCCTCGTGCAGCGCCGGGTACGCGCCGGACAACTCCAGGCAGACGTCGGCCCCCCGGCCGGCGGTGGCCTGGCGCAGCACGGCGGCGGCGGAGGTGACACTGGCGTCCACAGTCGAGTGTGCGCCGTAGCGGGCGGCGTACTCCAACCGGTCGGGTACCGGGTCGACGGCCACCACCCGGGCCCCGGAGAGCACGGCGAGCCGGGTGGCGAGCAGCCCGATGACGCCCTGGCCGAAGACGCCCACCCAGTCGCCGAGGTGCAGGTCACCGGCGAGCACGGCGGTCAGCGCGATGGCGCCGGGGCGGGCGAAGACCGCGGCGAGCGGATCCAGCCCGGCGGGGAGCACGCGGACCGCGTCGGCGGCGAGCACGGCCTCGGCCCGGTGCCCCCAGATGCCCCAGACGAGCTGCCCCGGGTGTCGGTCGGTGACGTCCGGCGCGACCTCGACGACTTCGCCGACCTCTTCGTAGCCGAAGCCGATCAACGGGTAGGGAACCGGGGTCTGTCGGGGGACGAACATCCGGGCGGCGTCGTCCCAGTCCTTGCTGAGCCGGGGATTGCTGCCCCGGTAAAGGGTCAGCTCGGTGCCGGCGGAGATGCCCGAGTAGCAGGTGCGGACTCGGACCTGGCCGGGGCCGAGCTGATCCGGCGGGCAGGGCTCGAGGCTGATGCGTCGAGGCCCGGCGAGAGAGACCACCCAGTTGCCCATGTGTCACATCCCGGTAGCACTGGGCTCCAGGATAGCAAAAAATCGCCATATGTCTTGCTATTGATCAATCGAAGGTGTTGGATCCTTCATGTACCCTTCGAGAGGAGTGCCACCGATGTCAGCACCTCCGAGGCGGATACTCGCCACCACAGTGATCCTGGCACTGACCGCGTCCACCCTGCTGGCCTGCGGCGACGACGAACCAGACAGCAACAGCAAGAAGATCACCGTCTGGAGCCTGGAGGACGTGGCCGACCGGGTCACCGCCACCAAGGCGATCATCGCCGACTTCACCGCCAAGACCGGGATCCAGGTCGATCTCGTGACCGTCAACGAGGACCAGTTCCCCTCCTTGATCGCCGCAAACGCCGCCGCCGGCGACCTGCCCGACGTGGTCGGGTCGGTCTCGCTCGCCGGCATCCGTACGCTCGCCGGCAACGAGCTGCTGCACGCCTCGGCGAACGCGGAGGTCGTCGACAAGCTGGGCAGGCAGACGTTCTCCCCCCGAGCGCTGGAGCTCACCTCCGACGACGGCACACAGCTCTCCGTGCCCAGCGACGGGTGGGGGCAGCTGCTCGTCTACCGCAAGGACCTGTTCGCCGCGGCCGGCCTGCCCGCCCCCGACACGTACGAGCGGATCACCACCGCCGCCGCGAAACTGAACACCGGCGGCGTCGCCGGCATCACCGCGGCGACCGCCCCCAGCGACGTGTTCACCCAACAGACCTTCGAGCACCTGGCGCTGGCCAACGGCTGCCAGCTCACCGACGACTCGGGAAAGGTGACACTGGATTCACCCCAGTGCGTCGAGGCGTTCCGCTTCTACGGTGACCTGATCCGCACCAGCTCGGTGAAGGGCGCGCAGGACGTGGACACCACCCGGGCCACCTACTTCGCGGGCAAGGCCGCGATGGTGATCTGGTCACCGTTCATCCTCGACGAGCTGGCCGGGCTGCGCAACGACGCCAAGCCGACCTGCCCGCAGTGCCAGGCGGACCCGGCGTTCCTCGCGAAGAACAGCGGGTTCGTCACCGCGATCAAGGGCCCGAACGGCACCGAACCAGCCCAGTACGGCGAGATCAGCTCGTGGGCGGTCCTCGACGGCGCGGTGACCGACCCGGCGAAGTCCTTCGTGGAGTACATGCTCAGTGACGGCTACCCGCGCTGGTTCGGCATGTCGCCGGAGGGCCGCTTCCCGGTGCGCAAGGGCACCCCCGCCGAGCCGGAGGCGTACCTGACCGCCTGGAACACCAGCCAGGCCGGCGTGGACGCGAAGAAGCCCCTCACCGACGTGTACGGCGACGAGGTGCTGGCCACGCTGCGCCGCAGCCCGGACACCTTCGGGCGCTGGGGCCTCAGCCAGGGGCAGGGCAAACTCGTCGGCGCCATGCTCGGCGAGTTGCCGGTGCCCAAGGTGCTGGGCGACCTCGCCTCCGGCAAGTCCGACGCGGCGGCCACCGCCAAGCGCGCCACGAAGGACGTGGACGCCATCAAGGCGGGCGTCAATTGACCACCACCGCGCCCGGCCCCGGCCGCTCCCCCACCAGGGAGCAGCCGGCGCCACCCGGGCGCCGACCGCTGACCCTGCGCCGCCGCGAATCCCGGGCCGGGCTCGCGCTGGTCGCACCGACCCTGCTCGTCACCATCGCGGTCATCGGCATCCCGATCGTGTGGACAGTGGTGCTCGCCTTCCAGCGGGTCCGGCTGGCCACGCTGCGCAAGACCGGCCTGTTCGGCGAGTTCACCATGGACAACATCGACCGGGTGCTGCACACCCCCGGCTTCGCCGAGACGCTGTGGGTCACCCTGATCTACAGCATCGGCGGCACCGTCGGGTCGATACTGCTCGGCCTGGTGGCCGCACTGGTCGTCCGCCGGCCGTTTCGGGGCCGCACCCTGGTCCGGGCGTCCATGCTGCTGCCGTACGTGGCACCGGTGGTCGCCGTCACGTTCGTCTGGCAGGTGATGCTCGACCCGCAGCTCGGCATCGTCAACGCGTGGGGTCAACGCCTGCTCGGCTGGGACGCCCCGGTGCCGTTCCTCACCCAGGAGTCGACCGCGCTGGCCGCCGTGATCGTCTTCGAGGCGTGGCGGTACTTCCCGTTCGCGTTCCTGTTCCTGCTGGCCCGACTCCAGGCGGTGCCCGGCGAGTTGGAGGAGGCCGCCCGTGTCGACGGCGCCACCCCCACCCAACGGTTCCGGCACATCCTGCTTCCGCAACTGCTGCCGGTGATCGCCCTGCTGGGCGTGCTGCGCTTCATCATGACGTTCAACAAGTTCGACGACGTCTACCTGCTCACCGGCGGTGCGGCCGGCACCGAGGTGGTCAGCGTCCGGGTGTACGAGTTCCTGACCGCCCGTACCGACATCGGAGCCGCGGCCGCGCAGGCGGTCGTGCTGGCCGTTGTGCTCATCGTGTTCGTGCTGATCTATCTGCGCTTCTTCGGACGGAGGGTGGGCTGATGGACCGGGACGTGGTCGAGACGGTGAGCCTGCGTTGGCTGCGCCGCCTGGTGATAGCCGTGTTCCTGGTGATCACGGCCTTCCCCTTCTACTACATGCTGGTGCTCTCGGTGCGCCCCATCGAGCGGCTGCTGCTCGACCCCGGGGCGCTGGTGGTCGGCTTCGGTGAGCTGACCGTGGCCACGTACGCCGAGGTGCTCAAGGCCACCGACGACGGCGGCCAGGGTTTCCTCACCTTCATCCGCAACAGCGGGCTGGTCGCCGTCGCGGCGACCGTGCTCACTCTCCTGGTGGCGATCCCCGGCGCGTACGCGGTGGCCCGGCTGCGGTTCTTCGGCCGGCGGCAGGTGGACTTCCTCTTCCTGGCGGTCTACCTGTTTCCGTCGATCGTCATCGCGATCCCGTTGTTCGTGGTCTTCACCCGGGCCGGGCTGCGCGGCTCGCTGTTCGGTCTGGTGCTGGTCTACATCTCGCAGACGTTGCCGGTGTCGGTCTACATGCTGAAGAACTACTTCGAGACCATCCCGGTCAGCCTGGAGGAGTCCGCCGCCATCGACGGCGCCGGCCGGCTCGGCATCATCCGCCGTGTCAGCCTGCCCCTGGCGATGCCATCGATCATGGCGGTCGCGCTCTACGACTTCATGATCGCCTGGAACGAGTTCCTCTTCGCCCTGCTGTTCCTGGTCGACAAACCCGACAGGTGGACGGTGTCGCTCGGGTTGTCCCTGCTCGCCGACGGGGTGGAGGTCCCCAAGACGGTGTTGATGGCCGGGTCGGTCGTGCTCACCCTGCCCATCGTGATCCTCTTCTTCGCCAGCGAACGGCTGCTCACCGAGGGCCTGACCAGCGGCGCGGAGAAGGGATGATGGTCTCGTCCGGGTCGCACGCCCGGCCCCCGCCGGCCCGGATACGGTGGCCTCATGGCCAACCCGACCCGCTGGGCGACCGACACCGGTCCCGAGCACTCACAGTGGTACATCGACCGGTTCCGCAAGCTCGTGGCCGAGGGCGCGGACCTGGCCGGCGAGGCCCGACTGGTGGACGCCCTCGTCGCTCCCGGCTCCCGCATTCTCGACGCCGGCAGCGGCACCGGCCGCGTCGGTGCCGCGCTGGCCGAGCGGGGCCACACGGTGGTCGGGGTGGACGCCGACCCCGCGCTGGTGGAGGCCGCCCGCGCCGACTATCCCGGCCCGACGTGGCTCGTCGCCGACCTCGCCGAGCTGGATCTACCGGCGCTGGGTGAGGCCGAGCCGTTCGACGCGGCGGTGCTGGCCGGCAACGTGCTCGCCTTCGTCGCCGTCGGCACCGAACCGGAGGTGCTGCGCCGGGTGGCCCAGCACCTGCGACCCGATGGTGTGCTGACAGTGGGCTTCGGCACGGAGCGCGGCTACCCGCTGACCGCGTTCGACGCCGACGCGGTGGCCGCCGGGCTGCGCGTGGAGCAGCGCTTCGCCACCTGGGACCTGCGCCCGTGGCGCGACGACGCCCCGTTCGCGGTCACCGTCCTACGCCGCCCAGCCGACTGAGCGCCGGTGGCGGCGGGTTTCGGGCGGGGGTCAGTCCGGGGCGGCGACGGCGCGGGCGGCGACCGGGTCGAGGGTGGCGCCGGCGGGTACCAGGCTGACCAGCCCGGACGGTAACCGCACCGGCCGCACGTCGCGGTAGCCGAGCATCGGGAGCACCTCCCGGTCGGCCAGCACGTACCGTCGGCCCAGGTCGGTGACCACGGAGATCGCGCCGCCGGTCGCGCCGGGCGCCGCGGCGGCCTCGACCACCGCGCCGCGGCCCGGCTCCACCACCACGTGGTCGGCCAGCACCGCGCCGCCGGTCCGCGCCGTACGGGGCACGGCCGTCAGGTCCCGCAGCGGTACGCCCCACCGCACCTCACCAACCCCGCCGTCGTCACCGATGCGTGTGCAGAGCGCCCCGCCCTCGCCGGCCGCGAGCCGGGGCGGGGTCGGTGGCGGGGCGTTCGGCCCGGTCGGCGCGAGATCAGGCACCGTGGGCAGCGCGGCGAACCGACCCAACGTCATCGGCACCGGCTCGACCTGCCCGGTGCGGGCCAGCAGCAACCCCGCCTGCAACTCGGTGATGCCGGCCAGGCCGGCGTCGAGCGCCACCGCGTACTGCCGACCGCCGCCGGAGTTGCTCACCAGGTAGACAGTGCCGATCGCGGCACCCGGCACCCGGGTGGCGGGCCGACCCAACGCGGGCAGATCGAGTGGGGCGAGGTCGGTGCCGGCGGGCAGCGAGTTGAGCAGTGCCGGCGCGACCCCGACCGCCTGGGCTCGGGTGGTGGCGAGCGCCGCCAGCACCCGGCTCGGATCACGGACGAGGTATCGGCGCTGATGCCAGACGAGGTGCAGCCCGCCGTCGGGGTGGCGCAGGAGCAGCGCGTCGTCGCCCAACGGTCGACCGCCGTCGGGCTCGGTGCCGATCAGCAAAACGGAGCGGGGCGCCTCGACGCCCGTGCCGGCCGGGACGGTCGAGCAGACCGTCCACGCCGTGGCGGCCAGCCGGCCCGGGGCGGGCAGCGAGTCGGGTGCGTCGGCGATGCCCAACGGCAGCCCACGCGGCACTCCGTCGATCGTGCGTCGGGACACCAGGACGGTCTTCGAGCGGTCCGCACCGACGATGAGCAGCGCCGAGGCGTAGTTGAGCACCGGGTGCAGCTTCTGCTCGCGGTAGACGAACCGGGCGCCGGACTCCTTCTCCACGATCACCGCACCCGGGTCCCGCCAGCCCTTGCCGCCGCCGGCGAACAGGCCGTAGAGGGCGAAGCCACCGAGCCCGATCGCCGCGACCAGGACGCTGGCCAGGCCGGCGCCGGCCAGCCGCCGAAACGGCGACTGCGCGGGGTCGGTCTCCCGCATGACCAGGGCGGCGACCGCCCGCTGGACGCTGAACTGGTAGGAGTGCAGCTGGTCCTGCCGCGACGGCATGAGTCCGTTACCTTTCGGTGCGCTCTAGTGAGCGCGTGATTGGTTGCCCCGCCTTGCGGTGGGGGCGGTCCCGGTCTTGCCGGCGGATGCCGTGCCGGGTTCACGTTTCACAGCCACCTGCCCTTGTGTGTGGGCCTTCTGGTCGGCTCCGCGTGCTGCCACCGAGCCACTCCCGGCGGTGGTGCTGAGCTCAGCCGCGAGGGCGGCCAGGTTGAGTGCGGCGTTGCGGTCACGGTCGATGACCAGGCCGCACGCCTCACAGTCGTACTCACGCTCGTGCAGGGCGAGCTTGGCTTTCACCGCGCCGCAACCCGAGCAGGTTTTCGAGGACGGATACCAGCGGTCGGCCACGAGCAACCGGCCGCCGTTCCATCCGGTCTTGTATGCCAGCTGACGGCGGATCTCGGCGAACCCGGCGTCAGCGATGTGCCGGGCCAGCCGCCGGTTGCGCAGCATGCCCGCGACGTTCAGGTCTTCGACAACGATGGTGCCGTGTTCGCGTGTCAGCCTCGTGGTGAGCTTGTGCAGCCCGTCGCGGCGCAGGTTCGCGACTCGCGCATGGGCGCGACCAAGTCGGTCCGAGGCGCGTTGCCAGCGGTTCGAGGGGCGGCAGCCGGTGCGCCGGTCGGGGCCGGACTTCCGCGACGACGCCCGACCGAGCGCCCGCAGTCGGGCCTGCGCGGCGACGAGGTGGCGCGGGTTGTCGACCCGCTCACCTGTGGACAACACCGCAAGATGTTTGATTCCGACGTCCACACCCACCACCGAGGCGGGCCGGGCCGGTTGCCGTTCGGTCCGCTGCACCTCGACGGTGAACGAGACGTGCCACCGCCCGCCGTCGCGGCGCACGGTGGCGGACATGATCCGCGCGGTGCCGCCCTCGATACGGCGGGCGAGCTTGCGGGCGGATTCGTGCAGCTTCAACCGACCCAGCCTCGGCAGCACCACGTGCCGGCGGTCGGGCTCGACCCGGATCGCGCCGGTGGTGAACCGCACCGCCGGTGTGCCACGGCGGCGGGACTTGAAGCGGGGGAAACCGACCGCTCTGCCGGCCCGCCCGCCCTGACGGGAGTCAGCCCAGTTCTTCAAGCCGCGGGCGAGAGCGTCCAGGCCGGTGTTGAACGCCTCTTTCGACACCTCACCCCACCACGGCGCCGCATCAGCCTTCGCTTCGTTCCACGCCTTGCGCAGCCCGGCGAGCGACCACGGCAGTGACGGCGTCAGCAACTCATCCGGCATCCCATAGGAGCGCTCCGCAGCGCGCTGGTCCATGACCGCCTTGACCCGGGCGAGCGCCCAGTTATGCGCCACTCGCGCGGCCCCCACATGCGCCCTCACGGCGCGTTCCTGGCCTGGGGTGAGGTCGAGGGCGAACCGGTAAGCCTGGATCGTCTTCACGTCGGATCCTCGATGACCACCTCGGCCGCGCGGCGAGCCGGTACGCGGGAACAGGCAACGTCCCGGACTCGTACCGCCGTCGCGTACGAGACGCCGGTAGCCGCCGCCCACTCCCTCAAGTTCACACCGCCCCTCTAGACGACCACTGAACACTCCTGACCGTCAGAACGCCAGCAGTTACTTCCCCTCCGGTGGATCGGCCGGGCACAGGATATGCGCTGCGTCGATGTCCTGTGGACCCTGCGTGGCCGCCCGTCGCGGGGCAACCGGTACCATCCGTGGACGAATCCGGCGGCGAGAGGGCACCCGTGGGCGCGCGTTTCGAAGAGCTGGCCTGGCGGGAGACGCCGATCGGCGCGATCAGCCTGCGCCGACGCCGGGACCCGGCACTCCAGGTCGAGGTGTACGAGGTCAAGCTCGACGACGAGTACCTGATGTCCAGCCTCTTCCCGGTCGCGGAGATCGAGCTGGCCCGGCTCGGTCTCGCCGAGGTGGCCGGTGATTCGCTCGACGTGGTGGTGGGCGGCCTCGGGCTGGGCTACACCGCCTGCGCGGCGCTGGGCGACCCCCGGGTGCGCTCACTGTTCGTGGTGGAGGCGATCGAGGACGTGATCGACTGGCACCAACGAGGGCTGCTGCCGTTCGCGGCGGGGCTCGCCGAGGACCCTCGGACCCGCTTCGTGCAAGCCGACTTCTTCGCGGCGGTGGCCGGTGACACCGGCTTCGACGCCGAGGTGCCCGGCCGGCGGTTCGACGCGGTCCTGCTCGACGTCGACCACTCCCCGCGCAACGTCCTGCACCCGAGCCACGCGGCGTTCTACCCGCCTGCCGGGTTGCGTCGCCTGGCCGCCCTGCTACGCCCCGAGGGAGTCTTCGCGCTCTGGTCGGACGACCCGCCGGACGCCGAGTTCACCGCCGCGCTCAGCGAGGTGTTCGTGAGCGTACGCGCGCACGTCGTGCCGTTCGCCAACCCGCTGACCGGCGGGGAGTCGGCGAACACCGTCTACGTGGCGCGTACCGGCCCCTGATCGACGTCGGGTGTGCCGCCCGCGCATGGTGTCGGCCGGACGGGGAATGAGAAGCCGGGGCCGGCCGCACCAGGCACGGCCGGTCACTGGAGGTCGACATGCGTGCACTGCTCTGGGTCGTCGGCGTGGTCGCCGGCGTGCTGATCCTGCTCGGCCTGATCCTCGAGGCGGTCCGCTGGCTGATCATCATCGGTCTGATCGCGCTGGTGATCGTGATCGTCTGGGGCGTCGTCAAGGGGCGGCAGGCGGTGCAGCATCAGGGCCGACGACGCTGAGGGTCAGAACCAGTCCGGGCGCATGTCGAGCGTGGTCCGGTCCCGGCTGTCCAGCAGGTCGAACTGCGGGCCGGTCCGGGGCAGCTCGACGGTGAAGAAGTAGCGAGCGGCCTGCCGCTTGCCGGCGTGGAACGCATCGCCGGCGCCTTCCGGCGGCAGCACCAGCACCTGCTCCAGCCACATCCACGCGATCACCACGTGCCCGACGGCCTCCAGGTAGGCGCTGGCGTTGGCCAGCGCGACCACCGGGTCACCGTCAGCCCACAGTCGACGGGTGACAGCGGTGACCCGGTCCACCGCGGCGGCCAGCCGCTCGGCCAGCTCGGACGCCTCTCCCCCGACCTTGCGGGCCCGCTCGACCGTGTCACCGATCGTCGTGGTCAGCAGGGTGAGACCTGCGCCGCCCTGCATGACCATTTTGCGCCCCAGCAGATCCAGTGCCTGGATGCCGTGGGTGCCCTCGTGGATCGGGTTGAGCCGGTTGTCCCGGTAGTGCTGCTCCACGTCGTGGTCGCGGGTGTAGCCGGCGCCCCCGAGCACCTGGATCGCCAGGTCGTTGGCCGCAAGGCACCACTGCGACGGCCAACTCTTGGTGATCGGGGTGAGCACGTCCAGCAGCAGGTGCGCGCGCTCGCGGTCGGCCTCGGCCGGTGCGGTCCTCTGCTCGTCGAGCAACCGGGCGCAGTAGAGCACCAGCGCCAGCGCGCCCTCCACGTAGCTCTTCTGGGCCAGCAGCATCCGTCGTACGTCAGGGTGGTCGATGATCGGCACCTGCGCGGCGGCCGGGTCCTTCGCGCCGACCGGCCGGCCCTGCGGCCTCTCCTTCGCGTACGCCAGGCTCTTGAGATAGCCGGTGTAACCCAGCGCGGTGGCGCCCGCCCCGACCCCGATCCGGGCCTCGTTCATCATGTGGAACATCTGCGCCAGACCCTGGTGCGGCGCGCCGACCAGGTGGCCCACCGCACCGACGCGGCCGGCCGGGGTGTGCGCGCCGTCGCCGAAGCTGAGCAGGGCGTTGGTGGTGCCCCGGAACCCCATCTTGTGGTTGAGCCCGGCCAGGGCCACGTCGTTGCGCTCACCGAGCGTCCCGTCCGGGCCGACCAGCACCTTCGGCACGATGAACAGCGAGATGCCCTTGACCCCGGGCGGCGCGCCCGGGATGCGCGCCAGCACCAGGTGGACGATGTTCTCGGCCAACTCGTGGTCACCACCGGAGATCCACATCTTGGTGCCGTGCAGCCGGTACGTGCCGTCCGCCTGCGGCTCGGCGCGGGTGGTGATGTCGGCCAGCGAGCTGCCGGCGTGCGGCTCGGACAGGCACATGGTGCCGAAGAATCGGCCGTCCAGCATCGGCCGGACGTAGGTGTCCACCTGCTCGGGGCTGCCGTGGGCCAGCAGCAGGTTGGCGTTGCCCAGGGTGAGGAACGGGTACGCCGAGGTGGCCACGTTGGCGGCCTGGAACCAGGTGAAGCACGCCGCCGCGACGGCGTGCGGCAGTTGCAGGCCGCCGACACTGGCGTCCAGCCCGGCGGTGAGCAGGCCCGTCTCGGCGAAGCTGTCCAACGCGGCACGGATCTGCGGGATCAGCCGCACCCGCTGCCCGTCGAAGGTGGGCTCGGCCAGGTCGGCGGCGCGGTTGTGCGGGGCGAACTGCTCGGTGGCCACCTGTTCGGCGAGATCCAGGGCGTCGTCGAAGGTCTCCCGGGAGTGCTCGGCGTAGCGGGGGCGCTCGACGAGCTCGGACACCCGCAGCCACTCGTGCAGCAGGAAGTCGAGGTCACGGCGGGAGAGCAGGGTGGACGGCACGGCACTCCTCAGCGGGCGCAGGGGGCTGGTCGGGCCAGGGCGACGGCCCACTGTCGCCCCGGCCCATCCTGGCGGATCGGCAGGGCGCGCACCACCGGGCGGGGTGGGGTTCGACGAGCGGAACTTGTCACACCGTACGGCTAGTGCTGTGACCACTAACGTTCACCGGGTTGTCGGTGGTGTTGTGGTTCCTCGCCCAGACGTTGTCGGAGCGAGCGACTCCCCACCGGTAGTGGGGCGGGCCTCAGCCGGCCAACCGACCCTGACACCGCTGGTGGGCGGCGTGGGTCACGCCGGGACAGCCCGGCACCGGGAAGGTGTCGGCCTGCTCGACGGTGCGTGATGACCGCACCCATGTCGGGTGCAGTGGTAGTGACGCCGCCCGGGGTCCGGGTGGCGATGGTGAACGCCGCGGCAACATCGCGATGCCCGACGAACCCGCAACTCCTGCACATCATGGTCCGCCCGCGGGGCTTGACCACTCTGCGCCGGCACACCGGGCAGGTCGACGACGTACCCCGCTCATCGACCAGATACACGGTGATCCCGGCCAGCTCCGCCTTGTCCTTCAGGACCGCGATCGCCCGGCCGAGTTGCCACTGCCGCAACCGCAGGTTGTGCCGCCGACCCGCCGGAAGATCGAGGACACCACGCGGGTCACCGACGGTCAGGGTCCCGACCCGGTGCTGCACTGCCCAGCCGATCACGGTCTTCGCGGCCTCGTGCCCGGCCTGCCGTACCCGACGCCGATGCCGCCCCTCCATCAGCCGAGCCCGCCGGCGGGTCTTGCGCCACCGCCGCGAACCCCGCTGGCCCCTCGTCGGTGCACGGGCGGCGGTCGCCCGGCGGCGGCCTTTCGTGTCGGCCAGGTGCTGACGGTGCTCGGCGCGGATCGCCCGCCCGGACACCAGCAACATCTGCCCGTCACCGGTTGCCACCGCGTACGGGTGAATGATGCCCAGGTCGACCCCGGCGACCCGCCCCCGCTGCGGCTCCTGAGCCGCAGGGTAGGTCGCGACCGGAAGCTCCGCGGTGACCTCGACCCACAACCGCCCCTGATCGAACACCAGCGTCACTGACCGCACCGCATCATGGGGGGTAGGGAACCGCCCGGTCCAGGCGCACCACCAGCGGCGGGCTCCCGGCCGAGGTCGGCAACCGCAGCCGCCGTTCACTCAGACCGAACGTGCCGTGATACCAGCGGACCGGCATCAACGACCGTCGCCGCCGCGGATACCGCACCTCACCATGCCCCGCCCTGCGGCGGGCGGCAGCGCTGAACCACGCATCAGAATAGCGACGCAACACCGACCGGGCGCCGGTCGAGTCGAGCTCACCGAACGTGCCCGGACCAGATGCGGCGAGCAGTCGACACAACTCCTGATAGCTCGCGACCGGCCGATCGTGACGACGATGCCGCCAGCTGTTGTATTCCAATACACACGCCCAAAGATCCCCGGCCGCGCGGAGCAGGCCGAAGCAGCGTTGCCGCTGCGCCCGGGTCAGACGCAGGCCGACCCGGGCGGTGCGATGCACCACCCGCGGCGCTCCTGAATCCCTACGTCTGGGCATACCCGAACCCAACCACGAGGGTCTGACACAACCCGGCCAACGTCAGTGGACACAGCACTAGCATCGTTGTCCGTGACCGCACCCGCAGACGTCCCGCCCGAGGTCCTCGACCGGCTGCGGCCGATCTGTCTCGGCCTGCCGGAGACCTACGAGGAGCCTGCCTGGGTGGGCACCCGCTGGCGGATTCGCAAGCGGACCATCGCCCACGTGCTCACCGTCGACCCCGATCGCCAGCCGGTGCACGCCCGGGCCGCCGCACTCGACCAGCCCGCCTGCCTGCTGACCTTCCGGTCGCCACTCGACGAGATCGCCGGGCTCCTCGCCACCGGGCACCCCTTCTACAAACCGGACTGGAGCCCGACCGTAATGGGCATGGTCCTGGACGACAACACCGACTGGGAGGAGGTGCGCGAGTTGCTCACCGAGAGCTACTGCGTCATGGCTCCGAAGCGGCTCGCCGCCCGGGTCGGCCCCCCGGCACCGCAGATGCGCTGAGCACGGCGGCGCCTTCAACCGGCGGTTTCGGCCGGCACGCTCCGGGGATACCGCGCGATGTCGTCGCTGCCCACCGAACAGGATCACCGTTTGACGCCGGTGTTCCAGGAAGACCGGGTGTGCACGGGCGTGACCACAGTGCGGGGGCGGGTGTTCCTGAGCTACCCGTCGGCGGATCGGCCCGGCGTGCAGGTGGTGGAGGCACTGCCGGACGGTCGTCGTGTCCCGTACCCCGATGTCGCCTGGAACCGCGCCGACCAGCCGCCGGGCGGGGCGTTCGTGCACGTCAACGGGTTGCGCGCCGGCCCGGACGGCCGGTTGTGGATCGTCGACTCGGGTTCGCCGCGGATCGGCGGCGCGCAGGTGCCGGGCGGCGCTCGGCTGATCGTTGTCGACCCGGACGACGACCGCGTGGAGCGGGTCTACCACCTCGACGAGGCGGTGCACCCGGGCAGCTACGTCGACGACGTCCGCTTCAACGGCCGGGTGGCGTATCTCAGCGACGCCGGGGCGGCGGGCCTCATCGTGCTCGATCTCGACTCGGGTCGGTCGAGACGGGTGCTGGACGGGCATCCGAGCACGGCGGGCGGCCCGGTGGTCGCCGACGGTCGCGTGCTGCGTGACCCGGACGGCGCCGAGGTACGCCTGCACGTGGACCAGTTGGAGGTGTCGCCGGACGGTCGCTGGCTCTACTACCAGCCGGCCTCCGGCGGAATGTCCCGGATCGCCACCCGGTGGTTGGACGACCCGTCGGTGTCCCCCGACGAGCTGGCCCGGGCTGTCGGACGCTGGTGTGACACACCCAGCACCGGTGGCACGGCCATCGATGCCACCGGCACCATCTATCTCAGCGACCTGGAACGGCGGCGCGTCCTCGTCCTCGCACCCGACCGCAGCGTACGGACGCTCGTCGCCGACCCCCGACTGGCCTGGGTGGACGCGATGTGGCTCGACGCCGATGCCCGGCTCTGGATGCCGGCGGCCCAACTGCACCTGACCGCCGGGCTCAACGGCGGCGTCGCGGCCGTCGACTACCCGGCCCAGATCTACCGGATGCCCGTCGAGATCGGGCCGCCCGCCCGGGACCACGTCTGAGAGCTGAGTCCGGCAGCCGCCAATCCGCACCGGGTTTCCCCCGTCCTGGCCACCGGATGACCGTTCGCGGTCATCGGCCAGGCACGCGCCTGTCCTGACGTGTCGGCGCTGTCGCAGGGTGCCGCTAGGGTCCCGGCCATGGCTGATTTCGTGTTGGTGGCAGGGGCGTGGCTAGGGGCGTGGGCGTGGGACGAGGTGGTGCCGCCCCTGCGGGCGGCCGGGCACGGCACCCACCCGCTGACCCTCTCCGGCCTCGCCGACAAGCGGGGTGTCCCGGCCGGGCAGCAGACCCACGTGCAGGACATCGTCGACGAGATCGAGAGCGGCGACCTGCACGATGTGGTGCTGGTCGGGCACAGCTACTCGGGCATTCCCGCGGGTCAGGCGGCCGAGCGGATCGGCGACCGGTTGAGCCGGGTGGTTTTCGTGGACTCCGAGGTGCCGGTCGACGGTGGGTCGTTCGCCTCCGGCTGGTGGCAGGGCCAGGCGGCGTTCGAGGCGCAGCTCGCCGACAACGGCGGCGACTGGGCGCCGCTCGGCGCGGCCGACTTCGATGGTCAGGGTCTCACCGACGAGCAGGTCGCCCGGCTGATCGAGGGTTCCACGCCGCATCCGGGCGCGACGCTGACCGAGCCGGCCGTGGTGGGCCGGCCGCTGGGTGAGCTGCCGGCGACGTACGTCAAGTGCCTGCTCGACGGGCCCGAGCCCAACGACACGGTGGCCAAGCTGCTGACCAGTGACCAGTGGCGACTGGTCACCATGGACACGGGCCACTGGCCGATGTTCTCCCAGCCCACCGAGCTGGCCAGGATCCTGCTGGCGCAGGCCGCCTGACGGGCGGTGTCCTGGGCCGCGGCCCAGGACACCGCGCCGCCTCGTCGGGCTGGTGGCCGTTTCGTCGAGGGTGTGGTTGTGGCGCACCGGTTACGCGA